>DATNQN010000025.1 GCA_036703985.1 Leptolyngbyaceae cyanobacterium | reverse complement strand
GCAGGGGGCAGGGGGAAAGATAAATGACACGGTTAAAGTAATTGGTAATAGTTGTGTTGGATCGCGCTCCTGAATTGTGGGATGAGTTCACCAATCGTACTCTAGCTCTCCCTTTTCTATTTTATCGAGAACGAGTTTTCTATATAGTTCGAGTTCGGCGACAGTTACTTTGCGATCGGCAAAAGTGACTGCCCTGATATTGTCGAGTTCTTGGCGAGAAATTTTCCCATCCGCCACGGCATTTTCGATCGCTCTTTGCAGCCTTTCAAGTTGCGCTAATTCTTCTGGGGTGGGCTTTTCGGCATTGGGATGTTCGACTTTCATAGTAATCGATCCTGAAACTTGATTTTGTTATAAACCATCAGCAGTTTTATTTAAAAAAATACGCCCTATTTCTTTAGTTTTTTAGCCGGAGGCGTCCTCGAACGATCGCTTTCTTAGCCTTTCGCGATCTCCTTTATGCTTTGTACTAAGTAGGAAGGATGGCAGGAATAAACGCAGATGGGCAGGGCGGGTTTTGAAAGGGAGTAAAACGGTTGTGTATCAAGCACTCTCACTAAACCCGCCCCTACAAATCTACCTTCGTTTTTTCACACCTACCTACTTACTTCATTTTTAAGAAATGTTTCTTTTTGTCAAATTGTAAAGAATTGCTACAACTTGATTCCGGCGATTTTTGCGCTCCAGAGCCTACCTACAACGGACTAGTTAATTACACTGGGGAAACACATTCAGCAATTTGCTTACAGCAGACTACGATCGAAAATTTCTGAAGATTTTCAAAATGATTACTCAGCACTAGGAGTTGATAAATTAATTTTGATTAATTAACAGGTAAATGGGATAGCAGACTTGCTATATTATACGATTTTAAGACTTGTCTAACGAAAAGTTATCTACTCTACTGCTCAACCGCTCTTGCATCAATTTGAGATTTCCTAAAATTTTGCTACATTTGCTATTTGCTAGTGCATAAAGATCGAAGGGAGATTTATGCAGCGAAATCAACTGAATAGGTATAAATAACTTGTTGAAAAACGGTTAAGTACTTTCGCTACATTAGACTACATAATTTCTTAAAAAAAGAAGTAACTTTATCGACTAAATTGAAGAAATTGATTTTATCCCTGTAATTTTACTTAAGTAATTAATTAGTGTTATTTTTTCTAAGTAGTTTCCACGATTACTTAGGTCAAGATCATTTATTTATCTAAGTTATTAGAGGCAAAATAGATGGGGATCAAAGAAAACAAAAGTTAAGTTACGTAAATTTGTGTACGTAACTACGGAAGAAAGAACTAGCCTCAAGATAGATGAGGTAACTAAAGAAGCACATTTATAGTGAAACCATAAACAAGTTCAAACCAATCACGACCTAGTTAAATTCAGGGAGTAAAACATTCGTCAATATTAACCAACCTCATCAATTTATAGGTAATAAAGGTTAATTTACAAAACGAATGGATAAATACAAACAAGACTAATTTAGGGGCAATAGGGAGAGTAAGGCGATGGAAAGATCCAGAATAGACGAAATAAAGAAGAGTGAAAACCGAGCTTTAGAGTGCAGAGTTTGAAATAGCTCGCTCGATTATAAAAATGAGATAAAGCTATTATTACCCTTCCCTAAGCCTCGATGCAGAGATAAAAAAACTATGCAGTTAACGGCCAAATATTGCGCGAATTATGCTAAACGAAGAAATCGCCAATTTTAGGCTAAATTTGTCGCCCAAGTCATTTATCAATCTTTATTTAATTAACGAATTTTAATCAAGAGGCAGCAGATTATGAATTCCCGGAATAATGCTTGTTTACTTTGTGGAAGTTCCTTACTTCGCCACATTCGCCACAACGAGATTTATTGGTTTTGTAGTTCCTGCCACCAAGAAGTACCTTGTTTGGTTTCCCTGAGAATGCCTGCTCGTGATACTCTAGGACAGAAGTTGCGTCCGCTAACGGCGGTGAGTTCGTAAGTTTTGCTAGCTGCGGTACTTTACGGTCAAGAAAATATGCGTCTGGAGTCAGTGAGCGACCCGATTCCAGACGCAGGTGAAGTTATCATGCAAGTGGTAGCAGCGACTACCTGCGGCACTGACTTGAAGGTATGGCGTCGCGGTGGTCATACTAAAATGCTGCGGCCTCCCACTTTATTCGGTCACGAGGCATCTGGGCGGATTGTGGCGGTGGGAGAGAATGTGGAAACTTGGCAAGTGGGCGATCGAGTGGTGGCAAACAACTCTGCTCCTTGCATGAAATGCTTTTTTTGTCAACGAAAAGAGGTTTCTCTCTGCCCGAATTTAACTTGGAATAACGGCACTTTTGCCGAATATTTGAAAGTTCCGGCTCAAATCGTGCAGCACAATATGTTGCGGGTGCCAGAAGATTTGCCCGATACCTTAGCATCGATGACTGAACCGCTGGCTTGCGTGTTGCACGGGGTAGCCCGTTCTAACGCCAAGCCGGGGGATCGAGTGGTAGTGCTGGGAGATGGGGCAATTGGATTGATGTTCGTTGCCGTATTAGCGTATGGGAGAGTGGGAGAGCAGGAGAGCGGGAGAGTAATTGAGAATGCGCCCCCTCATGTTTTGGCTCATCAGTCTCCACAAGTATTTTTATTTGGTGGAAATGACCAAAGGTTAGAAATTGGTAAAAAGTTGGGTGCTAGTGAAACCTTTAATTATCGGCAAAGTCAAGATATCCCAGGAGTGGTGAAACAACTGACAGAGGGATGGGGTGCTGATGTGGTAATTGAAGCAACTGGTGTACCGTCGGTGTGGGAAACTGCGATCGCTTGTGCGCGTCCTGGTGCAACGGTAAACTTATTTGGTGGTTGTCCGCGAGATACCACGATTACGGTAAATACCGAACAATTGCACTACAGCGAACTCACGCTCAAAGGTGTGTTTCACAATACGCCAACTTACGTCAGAGAAGCATTAGCGCTGTTGGCAAGTCGGGCGATTCCATTTGAGTTACTGATTAGCGAACAGCGACCCCTGAAAGATTTGGAACAGGTGTTTTACGATATGCGCGATCGCAAAGTGATTAAGGTTGCGATCGCGCCAAGTTCTTGACGAAGATAGGGAGATGGGAGGATGGGGGGATGGTGGAGAATTCAAAATTCAAAATTCAAAATTCAAAATTAAATTCTTTTTACTTCAGACTTCATCCTTCAGACTTCATCCTTCAGACTTCATCCTTCATACTTTAATAAATGTTGAGAAAAAAACTACTTTATTGGTGCATTTTTCCGATTGCATATTTTCTGTTTCCCGTTTCAGCAAATGCCTTACCGGGTGAAACAGCAGAAGACGTGGCGGCTTGGATTAAAGGACATCATACTCTGCGTCCCAAAATTGGAGAAACATTATCGATCCGCAGAAGCGATACTCCCGCACATCGATTTATTTTTGAAGCTTCCGTACAGCCAGCCGGGATAGCTACTGCTTTAGTGGATAAGGATGTCATTCGCAGCGAACGAATAGACTTATTTGACATGATTAATGGCATTACTCCCAATCGCTTGAAGGAGTCGCTGCGAGTTATTTACGGTTTGGATATTTATCAAGATTTTGAAAGGGCGCAGTTAGTTTATGCTTACCCCAGCGAGGAGACGGTGAGGGAAGCACGCAGCCAAGCCATGCCTTTACAAGAAGCGCTGCAAGGAGAATTGCGTTTGGGCAATCGTTTTGCTTATTGGCTGGAAATTGCCCAGCCGCGTCAAGGAAAACCGATTATCGGACAAATTACCGTGCTGCTGAAGAACGATTTGGACAGATTGGAAGCTCAACTTCGCAATCGCTAGCCAGCGAAAGATTGGGCATAGAAATATTGATGTCTGAAATAAAAAACCCCTTGCTTTTCTAGAAGGGGCGTCATCAGGGTGCATCTACATTGATATTTAGTTTAACTGGGGGAACTGCGGAGGGAATCACACAACAGGGTGATCCTAGTAATCTTGTTTGGAAAACATCTATCTGAAGTATGAAGGCTAGAGTTCTAAATTTATCTATCCTTCTAGCTGTTGATTTCTGGGGCGATCGCTACTGCCAAGTACCGCAGAAGATGCTTCTAACTGCGATCGCGATCCGGCCCAAATCTTCATTCAATAAAGGGGGCCACTCAACGCCGGCGCGGACACCAGCTTCGTACTGTTGGCGACTCTCAAAACACAACAGATGTAATGCGTACACTAGTTGTCGATCGAGATTTTCCTCTCCCTGCAAAATGTCAAAAGCAATTTTCAGGGCTAATAATATAGATGTCAGCTGACCCGGTACTGGTGCCTTGCCTTGCTTGAGACGCATCAATAAGTCATCGGGATTTCGCTGGGTAATCAGTGCGGTTCCCTGATCCATTAAGAAGTTACGGGCTGTTTTGTAATCCATTTTGAGAATTAGTGCAACTTTAAATAAACGGTATCACCGTGCTGTTGCACAATTTACTTGATTTTTTTCATATATCGATCGCTTTTTTTTAAATGGAACATTTGGCCAAATCATCCAGTCAGTTAATTCAAATGGATGAGGTAAAACGCTCTCACAACGTACTACCTTGAAAGTAAGCACTACTGAATGTATCTCCTATGAAAGCTCAAAAATTGCTGTCTCAACTTTTAGTATCTAGCCTAGTTTTATCTAGTACATTAGGATTCTTCTCTCCCGTACAAGCACAAGTCGAAGACGACTATCCAGTAGAAGAAACAACTGAAGAACTAACCACGGTTTTTCGTTGCGTTCGCGAAGGAAATAACTATGCCACGATCGCAGAAAGAGGTGAAAGAACCACTGCACCAATTATTTCTTGGCGTACTACTGAGTTCGGCCCTGAATATACTCCTCAAAATCGTTGCCGCATAGTTTCCGATCGATTAAGCAGAGCAGTAGACCAAAATGGCGGTCGTCTGAGCAACTTATATATAACTACCGGTACTCTCAATAGACTGCCTGTAGTTTGTTACGTTAATAATAACTCGACTGGTTGTAATTCCCAGAATTTATTATTAACTCTAGATAGCCGAAATGCTCGAAATCCAGATGCAGTTTTGGATAGTTTATTCAACTTTGGTGTTAGCGGTAGCGGTAGTACTATTCTGTCACTCAGACCGAGTAATTCTACCACTCCTCGTCGCCGGAGTATTAATTTAGAAAGAGTGGTTGACGAAGCATTTAATAGCGCACGTCCTACTCGTCCTAATCGTCCTACCCCAAATACTCGTCCTGGAACTAGACCTGTCAATCCCAATAATGGTTTTTAATTAAGCCTCAGTGGATAATCGAGCGAACTTAGCCAACCTGGTTATTTTTTACCTTTCCAGGTTGGCTAAATCATAGGTAATTCAAAAAGAATTCAGAAGCCGGAATTCAAAATTAACAATAAATATATTTTTGCTTTTTAATAAAAAAAATAATTCAAATTATTGTATATTGATGATTGGTGAATGTGGTGATAATAAAAATTATCTAATAGTCGGTTGGGTTAGGCATAGGGGATAAATTTAGCACTTACAAGCAATAATTAACGAACTGTGCCGTAAACCTCCATCACACATACTTGTAATATAAGCAAACATTTTCCACTATAAACCAACAAAACACAATTTATGCTTGTTGCTGCTGTTCAGACTTCTTTTCTAACTACATTTTTGGTATTATCGCCAATTACATTTTTTAGTACTGGTTCCCAGCAATTAAACCATCCGATCGACTTGCCAATAGAAGTTGCTCAAACGCCCGTGCGAAATAATCTGCCAGTAGCAGAAATAGCTAGACAAGTAACGGTAAGAATTGTGTCTAGTAATGGGGCTGGTTCTGGTGTAATTATCGGTCGGCAAGGACAAGTTTATACGGCGCTAACTTGCGCTCATGTAGTAGGGGAAGGAAGGGTAAATCGCCATACAATTCTGACTGCTGATGGTCTGACTTATGCAGGTTCTTTGCAGCGTTCCGTAACATTTGGAAATAAAGATTTAGCATTAGTGCAGTTTACTAGTAACGAGGATTATCAAGTAGTAGAAATCGGTGATTCCGATGCTTTATCAATTGGCGATCGCATTTATTCGGCGGGATTCCCTAATTGGTATCGGGTAAGCAGAGATGAAATAGAAGATACTCGCGGTTGGGGTACAAGAGCGTTTCGCTTGACGAGGGGAAGTGTGGGGATGATAGGAGAGCGATCGCTTCCCAGAGGATATCAATTAGGTTACACCAATGAAGTGCAAGATGGCATGAGTGGTGGGCCTGTATTAAATAATAACGGTGAGTTAGTAGGAATTAATGGCAGATTGAAATTTACGCCCCAAGGTATTCAAATGTATAGATTTGCTGACGGTACTGCGCCATCTAATTCACTTTTTAAACAGATGGAAGCGTTGAGTTGGGCGATTCCGAGTTCGGCTTTTCAAAGAATAATTAGGTAAGTTGAATAAATAATCAACAGTAGGTGTGAGTGATGGGAAAGTTAATCTTTCCCATTTTTTATTGTATTATTACTATTGAGGTTGTGATGTTAGTCATTTTAAGTGCAGAGAGCAATTATCGTCTATTCATCCTGTGTGATGGACTAGCTTCATTGTCATTATGTTTTACGCGATCGCAGTAATTTTGTATTGTTGTAGTAGATGCTGAATAGTAACGACCCGGTTTTTCAGGAAGTTGTTAGGATCGCTAGTGGCTTTGGAATTTTTGATTATATTCCCTGTGCTAGAGTTATCAAAGAATTTCTGGTAGAACAGGGAGTTCGGGGAAAGCATATCAAGCTGGATACGGGTTCACAAGATCCGCTCTACGGACGTATTTATGATGATAGTGTAGGTGAACTGATTTCCACGACTGGACACCATGAAGGAGTTGTAGTTGAACTTGAGGGAGAAGAAATAGTAGTTGACAACATTCATCCTGAAGGAATTCTTCGTTGGCTTTGGATGCAAAATCTCTATTCACCTATTCTGGAAGTTGGTAGAGAATTTCAGGTAACAGAACAGATGTTTTAGCATTAAGTTTTTGGGAGTTGGATATGGATAATTTTTATGATGTATTACAAAAAATTAAAAAAAGACCTGCTATGTATCTAGGCAGGCATTCTATTTTCAGCCTTCAGGCATTTTTAGATGGATATTATTTTGCTAGACGGGAACTTGGCATACCTTTGACGAAACAGGAGGCTGAATTTCAAGAATTTTTGCAATGGTTGCGCCAAAAATTTCAGGTAGAAACGGGACAATTATGGGCAAGTATCTTGCTTTTCCATTCCGCAGATGAACGCAATGCAGTCGAGCGATTTTTTGACTTGTTTGAAGAGTTTCTCAATCGAGAAAAAGTTAGAGGATTTGATGATAAATGGGTTGAGAGTACTCACACAAATAGTTAGCTCGTTCGCGGATGGCTTGCTTGGCTACATCACTGATTGGCATTTTGAGCAGCAAGCATAGCGTTGATATGGGTAAAAATCCGATCCAATTCTCCAATTGTGTCTAACTCTGCAACTTCCTCTGCAGTGAGTTGATCCGCCTTCTTTTTTTCTAGCAGGTTTTCCATTCGGAGTTGAAGAGATTCGCTGAATTTGAATAGCGTCCAATCTCCCACTTTTTCAATTTGAATTTCATGAATGAGTGAGGATGGCTTGCCCAGAGTCGTAACCATGTTTACCCCTGTTAGAATGGAGTGGACAGACGTTTAACATCTGCGCTTTAACGAGATTATAGCTTTATTTTTTGATTTGATGGGAGAGGGCAATTTGTGCAAACGCCTAATTCAAATCGGACAATTTGATCCTCTCGACAGCACTAAAGCCTTGTGTCTTTTTGAATTTCATGTGATGAACAAAATTGCTCATTGAATCTGACGGATCGAGGTTTTCAAAATTTATTTTTTCAAAGGTATTTTTAGGAATTGCCACTGAAAGAATAGTCTTTTCCTCCATATTGCCAGTTTGATTATTCAAAAATTCGCCTACAGCAGTCACTATTACCAGGTGAATTGGCAAAAGAGCAAACAGTTCTCTAGCAACACGCAATACACAGCTACAAACATAGTCCTGATATATTTCATAAAACTGTCCTTTCGGCATCTTCTTCACAGAGAGCTTACCACTTTTTAGCAAGGTCTTGACTTCTGAGGGTATTACTTGTTCACTATTAACTTTAATTGTAGCTTCAATCGTTGATTTATCAGGAACTTTGAATTCAAAGGATGAGCCTAAATCACTGATATCTTCAAAAGGCTCTGTCTCTTCAATTGCTTCTAAATAAGCTTCAGGAACACCCGCCAGTATCTTTTTGGCAATTTCAGTAATAGCCTGCCAATCCCTATATTCTTCTGTGTATACTTGAAGACTATTTTGATACTCTATTTCCTCAGTCTGTTCGGCTCTTCGTAGTGCATAGATTAAATTATCACGAGTTGACTCTACCAGTCCAAATAATTTTAAGAAAAACCCTGGTTTAAACCGATCCAATTCAGCTTGAGCATCTCTTTGTTTTTTGTATGATTTTTCTGGTTCTGGGGGTGAAGGAAACCATTTAATAGCTTTCCAATCCCACAC
Source organism: Leptolyngbyaceae cyanobacterium (assembly GCA_036703985.1). Taxonomy (GTDB): domain Bacteria; phylum Cyanobacteriota; class Cyanobacteriia; order Cyanobacteriales; family Aerosakkonemataceae; genus DATNQN01. Next base: position 106,952 of record DATNQN010000025.1, on the reverse strand, counting down.
TTCCCCACATTCTTTATGAACAGAAAGAAGGCACTCTATACGATTTTCATAAACTTCAAGTTCATATTTAGCACGCTCAAGTTCTTGCAGTTTTTCCAATTCCTTCTGTTGCTTGGCAAGTTCTCGCCTTTTGCGTTCAGATTCACGCTCCCATCGACGCCTAGCAGCTTGAATTTTACGAAGATCAGCAGCATTAGCTCTTTCTCTTTTGAGGCGTTCACGAGCTTGCCAGTCAAGCTCCCAAATACTCTGTCCTTTATACTTTCTTAGGATACCCATATCAAAACTATTTTCATAGTTTCTTGCAATGTTTTAATTGTATTATGTTTCAAGTTCCTTGGATAAATATTAATGAATCTTTACTCTTCAATTTCCTCATCAGTTAAATCGTACAAATCCCGCAATTTCTGCAACTTATCATCACTTGGTTGCCAGAAACCACACCCATTTGCTGCTGCAAAGAAGTAATATAGAATAATGAACTTTTCGATCGGCTGTGCTGTTTGGGCTTATAAAGGTTGGGTTGGCGATTTCTATCCTCCACAGAGTCGTCAAAGCGAATTTTTGCAACTTTATAGCGAACGTTTCACGACTGTAGAAGGCAATACTACTTTTTACGCGATACCTGATGAAAAAACTGTAGCGCGTTGGGTTGCACAAACGCCCGCTGACTTTAAATTTTGTCTCAAATTGCCACGAGAATTAACCCATAATGGTTTGTTGCAACCATCGATTCCTGGTGCTTTAAAATTTTTAGAACAGATGAGCGGTTTGGGAGAGCGTCTTGGGCCAATTTTTGCTCAGTTGCCTCCTAGTTACGAACCTGCATTTTTAGATGATTTAACTAGTTTTTTGGAAGCTTGGCCTAGAAATGAAGCACAATTAGCATTAGAAGTACGCCATCGCGATTGGTTTGTCGAACCGTATGGTAGCGTGTTGACGGCTTTGTTGGAAAAATTGGGTGTGGGACGGGTTTTGTTAGATACGCGATCGATCTACAGTGGGCCAGATGACCCGCAGGTGCAATCCGAGCGACGCAAACCTCAACTGCCTTTGCAACCAAGCGTTACCGCGCCTTTCAGCCTCATCCGTTTTATCAGTCATCCCGACTCGCAGTTTAATCAGCCTTTTTTGGAAGAGTGGGTAGTGCGAGTAGACGAATGGTTGCGTCAGGGTACGCGCATTTATTTTTTTATACACTGTCCGATGGAAATGCGATCGCCACATACCGCCCGTTATTTTCAAAACTTATTAGAACAGCACGGCGCACCAGTACCGCCACTTCCCTGGAATTGTCTCGAACAACCACCTACTCAATTAAGTTTGTTTTAAAAGAAGAATTAGTGAATGAGTTATATTTTACGTTCACCACATTTCTACTTCCAAACCATCAACGTATTGAAAATCACTATCACGGGATACTAATGGCAACTGGTACTGCATTGGCATTGCCGCAATCCAAATATCATTTTCAGGTATAGGTCGCCCTTTCTGCCGTAACAGATTCTTAATTTGCCCATACAATAAAGCTGTCACTCCATCGCAAACAAGAATAGTATAACGAGGGATAAACTCATCTACCCGTGCAACATTAGCTGCTACTCGTCCAGACTTGTAAGCACCATAATATAGTTCGCCGACTACAATGCTTGGCACAAATATTGCTTCTGCTTAAGCAAACCGCGTCTGAACTGAAGTTTCTCTCTCCAAGAAAGCAACAACGATATTTGTATCAACTAGAAATCTACCACTCATTTAAATCTACCTGTCCGCATCCTTCCTCAATTGCTTCTAACATTTCTTTTGCTTCTTCATGTGAGAGAATACCAGCAAATTGCAAAAGCTCCTTACCCGGAACGCCAACAGGCATTGTCCCTGCCAAAGTTTTAGCAAAGTTAAGCACTTGGATTTGTTCCTGCAAGCTCAACTTTTCTAGTTGAGCAGAAATTTCCTTTTCAATCAATGGATTAATCATTTTAAATTACTCCTTATCAAACACTAACGCCTTCAATTTCTTCATCAGTTAAATCGTACAAGTCCCGCAATTTTTGCAACTTATCATCACTTGGTTGCCAGAAACCGCGACCGTTTGCTTCTAACATTCTACTAACAATATTACGAAAAGCTTCCGGATTTGCATCGCGTAATTTCTTCGCCATTTCCTCATCTAAAGCATAAGTATCAGCCGCTTGATCGTAAACCCAATCGTCAGTAAAATCGGCAGTACCACCCCAACCAATTAACGCTGTCATCCGTTGAGAAATTTCATAAGCACCACCGCTACCTTGATTTGCCATTGCATCAGCCCATTTGGGATTTAGCAATTTAGTGCGATACTCCATCCGCAGCAAATCTTCTAAATTGCGAGGCGTAGTATCTTTCGAGAAACTTTCGACAAAAGAGGCATTAACTTTTTTACCTCGTTTTTTCTCTGCCGCTTTTTTCAAACCACCAGTATTGGCGTAATATTCCTGAATGTCAGTTAAACCATATTCCACCGAATCGATTTGTTGTACAACTCGTTCGGTAGTTTGCAACAATTGATTGAGGATTTCTTGACGGGATTCCCCTTTATCTTTTCGACCAAAACTGAAGGCATTTCGCCCTTGCCAAGTATTCGCTAATTCATCGCCATTTTCCCAATTAGACGCTACAACTTGGTCATTTACTAACGAACCGTAATCACCCGCCGGATTAGAAAATAATCGGGCAGTAGCATTTTCTATACCTTGTTTTTTCAGCGCCAAAGCGTGTTTGCGGATGAAATTCATCTCTTCCGGTTCATCAATCTCAGCCGCACGTAGGAATAAATCATCGAGTAATTCGATAATATTCACAAAGCTATCCCGGAAAATACCGGAAAGATTTGCTAACACATCAATGCGGGGATGTCCGACTTCTGCTAATGGTTTTAATTCGTAGCGCACGATGCGCCCCGTACCTTCTTTGACAGGTTCAGCACCTACCAATTCTAATAGAATGCCGAGAGATTCACCCTTAGTTTTGATCGCATCTAAACCCCACAACATTACCGCCACAGTTTCAGGATATTGCCCGTTTTCTTTCAAGTGTTGATCGATGATTTTCTTCGCAATTTCTCTTCCTCGTTCGTAAGCAGCAGGTGATGGCATCCGATAGGGATCTAAAGCATGAATATTGCGTCCTGTCGGCAAAACACCCGCACCATCTCGCAACAAATCACCCCCAGGCGCTGGAGGAATATATTCTCCATTCAATCCTCGCAGCAGATTAGTTAATTCATCAGTAGTTTGCATCAACAAATCGCGAATTTGGTTGGCTTCTTGGGTATCCAGAAACCCGGTTTCTCCAAGAAACCGGGTTTCTTGAATTTCCCCAAAATAAGCATTCAAATAAGATGCCATTTCCTCTTCATTGGGAGGTTCTCCCAAAACGTGCAAACCTGATGAAAATAACCGATTTTCTAGAATTTGCAGATATTCGTACAACTTGACTAAATAATTATCAAAAACTTGGGCGCTAAACATCCTGGCATTTTCAGGAGTGAAAGGAATACCTAAACGTTTCGCATCCTCAAATGGGCAATCTGCATCTAATCCACTATCAACAATCTTTTTGCAAATAGCTTCTTTGAGAACGTAATTTTTCTCTGGGCTTTCTCGATATTCGGCAATTAAGTCTCGTAATGCTACCAATTCTTTGTACAATCCAGCCCTACCGTAAGGGGGTACGTTGTGGGAAATTAGCACGCCGTAACCGCGCCGTTTTGCTAACATGGATTCTGATGGATTGTTGGCTGCATATATATATAGATGTGGCAGATTTCCTAAAAGAATATCTGACCAAGAATAACCAGTATTTCCTAATGGCGATCCCGGCAACCATTCAACTGTACCGTGCATTCCAAAGTGAACGACGGCATCTGCTTGAAATTCGTTTTGCAGCCATTTGTAGAAGGCGGCATATTGGGGATGTGGCGTTAAATCTTTCTCGAACATTAACCGCATAGGGTCGCCGGATATTCCCAACGGAGGTTGTACACCAATCCAAATATTTCCTAATTGAATGCCACCAATATTGTACTCATTGTCATAAGTTTTAATACCCGTACCAGTAAGAGATTTCCATTGTTTTTCGATGCGATTTGTTAAGAGATAGCCTAACCATTTTTCGAGAGTACGAACGTTGACGGTTGATACTCCTTCAGCTAGGGGGAGAGATTCATCAGCTACTTTCACCCAATCGATCAATTCTTCGCCATCTTCAGGGATGTCTCCGACTGTATAACCTTCTGCTTTTAATGCTTGCAAAAATTTAATTAAACTTTTCGGTACGTTCAATAAAGCGGCTGTTCCTGTTGCACCATATCCGGGTGGAAATCCATACAAAATAATGGCGATTTTGCGTTCTGATGGTGGTGTTTTTCTGAGGGAAATCCAGTTTTTAATCCTACCAGTTAAACGCTTTACTCGTTCGGGAATTAGATAGATATCTTCTCCGACTAAGCCACCAATGGGTACAGGATCGATCGCACCATCTAATTCAGGTAAAGCATATAACACGACACTTTGCAATCCCCCTACACCTTGGCGCGTCCAAGAATGGATGTCTTGAATTAGCAATGGTGCTGATACGATGTAGGGTACGTTTTTGGCGGTTAAAATGCGTTTGGCTACCTCAACCTGTCGCCCTGCTTCCATCGAGCCTGCTGGCCCACCAACTAACGGAAATCCGATCGTAGATACAATGGCATCAACTTCAACTGCTTCGCTAGATAAGGAAAGTGTTTCTATATTTCCTTGTTTTCTTTGAGCAGTTTCATAAGCAGTTGTCATCCAATCTCTAACGGCAACGTGACCTTCAACACCGTTAATAAATATTGGTAAAGGAGTTAATCCGGCTTGTTCAAAATGGCGAATTAATTGATGAATATAAGGTTGTTTAGTAATAACGTGCTTGCGATAAAGGAGAATACCAATTATGGAGGATTGGTCGCTGGGTAAGGGCGAAGCATTTGAGGATAAATCTTTTGATTTCGCTGATAAATTATCGCCCAAATGCTTCGTCCCTACCGATTGACGATACCATTCTAAATATTGTTTTGGTGATTCAAAATATCCTTGATAATCGGGATGGAGTAAACCCATATTTGGGGTTTCCAGTGGTGGCGGAATTTCCCCCACTTTTAAATCTAAATATTTTTCTGCCAGCGTCCAGAACATCGAACAGACGTTATCCGTTCCGCCAGCATTCCAATAACCGTAAATAATTAACCAGTTGCGTAAGTCTTGAACTTTTTGGACTGGTACGAATTTTAATAATTTCGGCCCTACTTTCAAAAAGCTGATGTAACCAGCGAGTTTATCTTCTTCTCTTCCGTTGCTGAATTTATCGAGAATAAATTTAACTGGTTTGGGCATTCCTTTTGGCTTATCCCCAATTTTGAAAGCGCCTATCTGAGTCAAACTCATCAATTCTAAAGCCGACTCGAAAACTAACCGGATGGAGATATTTTGCACTCTTTCTCGCAGCCACAAAACTTGGTCGTAGTCGAATAGCAGACTGCCGAAAAAGACATCAGCCCCTTGTAGTGCTGCTTCTACTTTATCTGGTTCGGTGGTGAGAGCGCGATCGCTAAACACTCGAATGTCCAACTCCGGACACCGGGAAGTCGCCAACTCAGCCGCTTTTCGGTACAAGTCAGCGTTGAAGGATTCAAATCCAGCAATTAAAACAATCCGTCTCATAATTCAGCGCTGCCAAAATTTACCCTAGTTATTTACTGTAGCGCTTCCGAGCTAGTAAGGGGGACGGGGACAGCGGTTAGCTGACTTACATTAGAGTTCTTGCAAAATCGATATCCCATCAATATTCATCTGTGTTCATCTGTGTTTATCTGTGGATATCTGTGGTAAAAAAAAAGATTTAATACTTTGGCAAGAGGTCTATTTTTCTCACTTCCAGGTTAAACAGATTCTTTTGATTGAATTATCCTGTAGGGACACGGCATCATAAATATATTGGTGTAGAGTCAAATTTTAATCATGCCGTGTCCCTACTTTATTTACAAAGTGAATTCAGCAAACTCGTCTTCTTCATCAACTTTCGCTTTTTTCTCTTTCGATGTCAGCGGTAAATTATTACCATGAATAAGTTGATTAAAAGAAGTTGCTGGATTTTGTTGCAGGATATTCAAAACACTCAAGAAATCTCGCACGATTTCACCGGGAGTGAGTAACGCATTCGCACCCAAGCGGTTAACAATTTCTTGCATAAATTCCTGAAGTTCGCTTTTGGCGAGTTTTTTTTCTGTACTGTAGTGAACAGCATGAACATCAGCTAACCTTTGCAAAAGCTGCAATATTTCTTGAGGAGTTAAACTTTCTAATTGAATTACTGGGCCAGAATTATCCTGAAAACCTGCTTTCACAAATCGACTTTGGGCGGTGCGTCTAGTCCAAGCTGGGTCGTTAAAAAGTCCTCGTTTGGGATCTTCTAAAAATTTAGGTGTTCCACCAATAATAATCCCTAAATGTTCTGCTCTACCCTGCATGGTATCGTTAAACATAGCCAGCAATTTGTCATAGTTATTTTGGCGAGAAACTGCATTGCTGATTTTCCATAAGTGGACGGCTTCATCAAATAATACTAGTAAACCTTTATAGCCAATATCAGCAGCAAATTTGGCAAATAATTTAACGTAATCGTACCAGCTTTCATCATCAATGATTACTCGCACTCCCAAGGCTGCTTTTGCTTCGGTTTTGGTAGCGAACTCTCCGCGTAACCAACGCATTGCCGCATCTTTTTTATCTTTATCATCTAATCGGTAACCGCGCCAATAGTTAGTAATCACGGCAGCAAAATCAAATCCATGTACTAAACCTTCAATATTTTTAACTGCTGCTAAAATACTTGTTTCTACTTGGTCGTCAAAACCTTCATCGTTGGGACGCATTCCGCTGGTTTCAGCAACTTTGGTTTGAATGCTGCTGATCCATTTTTCTAAAATTAGCCCTAAAGCACCTCCGTTGGGGTGTGTTTTAGTAGCGATATTTCGCATTAATTCTCGATAGGTTGCTACCCCTTGTCCTTCTGTTCCGGCAAGTCGCCGTTCGGCAGAAATGTCAACATCAGCTACTACAAAACCTTGTTCCATAGCGTGGTTGCGAAGCAGTTGCAGGGTAAAACTTTTACCAGAACCGTAGCGCCCTACCACGAAACGAAATGCTGCACCGCCTGCCCCGATGTTTTCTAAATCTTGCAAAAGTGCGCTAAGTTCTTTTTCTCGACCGACGGCAATATGTTCTAGTCCGACTCTGGGGACAACTCCTGCGCTTAAGGAACTGAGTAAGCTGGTAGAAACTCTTTTAGGAATTTTTAGTTTTGTCATGAGTTTTAGGGGTAAATATTGACTACTAATATTATGATTTATTCTAAGCTTTAAGGAATAAAAAAGTAAATTTTCACTTAATTAAATCCTTTCATCCACAAAAGAAAGCTTTTCTTTTAGCTTTATTAAATACTCATCTTCAGATATGATGGGGGGAACTGAACCAGGCTCGATAATGATATCGCCGATGGTAGCGATGGCACGTTGGTTGATGGCGTCTACTAAGAGTTCTGGCATGGTAATGTAGGTTTCGGCAATTTTTTTAATAGTTGGGTTGGGATTTTCTTCTTGTAAGATTGCTTTGAGTACTTCTAACTCAGAATTCGTTAATTGGGAGATGAATTCTTGCCATTCGTCATCAGTAGATTGAGATGGCTGTTCGTCAAATACGATCTCAAATTGTGGTTGTGGTTCTGCTGTTGCTTCCGGTTCGGATTCCGCGCTCGATTGTCCGTAAATTTGGAATTCTAAAAGCTGTATTTCCGTCTGTAAAGAACTTAGTTTAACTTCTGCATTGTGTTTTTCTGAAGCAAGCGATCGCAAAGACAAATCTAACTCTTCTCTTCGTTGTTCTAGGTGATAAAGTTGAGTTTCCCAATGGTGTACTTCTGCTTCTAGTTTTCGCTTTTGTTCGCTCAATTTGATTAATTCTTGGTTTAGCTGATACTTATACTTTTGTTGTTCTGAAATTTGAATATAAATCTGGTTAATTTGTCTTTTTAGAGAATTGAGATTAATTTCTCTTCTCTGTTGTTCGGCAGCCATCGCTAATAGATATTCATACAGATCTTCTCCCCATTCTTCTAAGCGAATAATTTGTCTTTCCAAAATATTTATAATTCTTTTTTTTCTGATTCTTTGCTGGATGTTAACAGCAATTACTCCACAAAAAATAGCAGGTACAGCAATTACTCCCGTGACCAATGCTGTCTTGATGTCTCGGTTAACAACCAGGCTAATCATGAAACTTACACTGAAGGCAACTGAAGCCAGCAGCCACCGATTTTTTAACATAGGTAATCGCTGATGATTTGGTGGCGTTAGCCTCTCAACTTGCTAAGTTGAGAGGAACCGTAATTTATTTATTTTGTATCCCGTCCATAAAAAGAGCATTCAGCTAAAGCATCGATGCCTTTGGATTGTGATTGATAAAGGAATACTCTCTCTACTTGAAACCATTCTCCTTCTTTTAATACGCAATCTCCTACTCTGGGAACAATTTTATAGGCTTTGATCCATTCTTTATCATCAGGTGGTGCATCTGTACTTTGGTGTTCAAAGGATGAATAGTAGACAAAATGAATTAAATATGTATCCATGTTGAATTTGCTCTCTGGAAACTCAGGCAGTGCAACCTAGCAGCCCAGACGGAAATAGTATTATCCAATGAGGCTCTATCTGAAATCATGCTAAAGAAAGAATCAACCCTGAAGTTATTATAAAGTTAGTGGCGTAAGATAAATCCGGACGGGCGAGAAAATTTCATTAAATGAACTGTTTGTGCCACCAAACATCGTCCCTTCACTTTCACCTCCTTATCTCATATCAATCGGGAAAAAAGCGAAGGAATATTAGCTTAACATGACATCACCATTTTTTTACAAACATCATTTTTTCAAATATCGAGTAACCCTCTTCCTTAGTATTATCCCCATTTTCATTGTGGGTTTGTCCAGCGAATTTTATACTGGGCCAGGACGCCAGTGGTTTAATAATTATTTTGGCGATTTCTTATACCAAATTTTTTTGATTTTGCTAATTAGTTTTTTCTGCCCTAAAATGTCTCCGCTTCGCGTAGCTTTAGGAGTTTTCATTTTCAATAGTGCGATCGAATTTTTTCAACTATGGCAACCTCCTTCTTTGCAAGCTATTCGTCATACTTTATTTGGGCGCTTATTCCTGGGTTATTCTTTTGTTTGGGAAGATTTTCTTTACTATGCAATAGGATGTACTTTAGGCTTCATTTTGGTGCATAATCTAAAAGCTAAAGCACGGCGAAACTTGCACCGTGCTTCTACTTATGAAAAATAAAAACAATTAGGTTGGGTTTACTGTCCCTTCTAACATAAGCCGAGAAATTTCTTCAAAAGCTTGCGACCAAGTTGCTTGTAATTCTGGCGTCCATTCATCTTTCATATACTGTTCAAAAGTTTTTAGCAATGTCGCACAGAATAGAGGATAATGTTCGTGTAGTACGCCATAATTTACATGACGCGATCCTAAAGGTTTGACCGCATCTTTAACTGTTTCGGCATCCCGGATATTTTCTACGATTAATATTAATGCTCTTACCAAATGCTTACGTTGTTGATTCATATTAGTACGAGCAAACAAAGGTTGAAATTGAGGATAGTCAGTAAATAAGTTTTCATAAAATGAAATAGCAAAATCTTCGGTTTCTGGTTTGATGGCTTTAATACTTTTTTGCAAAATTTCGACGTTTAAATTCATATGCGATCGCCTCTTTAAGCATTGGTAAAATTAAGGTATTGTTAAGTTGATAAAAAAGAGAGGATAATAATTAATGGAGCCCCTCTTCATACAGCATACATGAAATTATCATTCAGACAAAAATGCTATAGGATAACTTAAGATTCGCTTATGTTAACGGTATAAAAAAAGTAAGGCGGAGCGTGGCCAAACACGAGGTATTAAATAGCTTTGTTGCTAAATCCGCCGTACAAAATTGTATATTTTATGATGTAATTGGATTAATCATCTTCTTCCCGTTGCCATTGTTGTAAAATTTCAAAGCTATTAAAACCTCTATAGTTTAGGTAATTCAATAACTTTGTTTTGGTTTTTGGCTCCATCTTGTGAAAAGTATCGATTTGGTATTTTCGCATTACTTTAGTTTTTAAGTTTCCCAGATCGGTGGTTTCTCCTTCGTCGCTTTTTTCAACTTGCTCTTGCCATAACTGCTCAAATAAGTTACTGGGAATTCCCTTTTCCAGACATTTACGTTTAATGGCAGCTTTACCGTACTTGCCTTGAGATGAAGAAATGAGGCTAAGTACTAAACGAGAATCCGATTGATAATCTTTTTCTTGTAGTTCGTTAATAGTTTCACTAATTTCTGTTTCGTCAAAACCCTTTTCTCGTCCTTTTTTTCCCAACTCATATGTACTATAGTCTCTGCGAGCCAACAGCCTCAAGAAATAGTCTTTACAATTAGCCATATATTTAACCTGTTTTAGTTAAATCATCAAATACGTTATATTTAATTTTAACTAATTTTATAAAAATGCGGCACTGACCAATCAAACAATATTAATTAATCATTTTAAGCACGAATAATAAATTTATGGTAAAATGCCTCAGGAGGAAATTAAACATGAGTCAAACTGTTTCAGACATAGTAGTAAAAACTATCAACGGTGACGAAAAGAATTTGGGTGAATATGCAGGAAAAGTCCTGCTAATTGTGAATGTGGCTTCCTATTGCGGCTACACGCCCCAATATGCCGGACTAGAGAAATTAAACCAAAAATACAAAGATTCCGGTCTAAGGGTGTTAGGATTTCCCTGTAATGATTTCGGCGCACAAGAACCTGGTACTAATGCGGAAATTGCCAACTTCTGTACTAAAAATTACGGCGTCACTTTTGAAATGTTTGATAAGGTCAGCGCGATTGGAGATAAGCAACATCCTCTTTACGAGAAACTTACTAAAGCAGTTAATCCGCCGGGAAACGTATCGTGGAATTTTGAAAAATTCTTGATTAGCAAGACAGGCGAAATAGTGGCACGCTTTGGCAGTAGTGTCAAGCCAGATTCACCGGAATTGCTCGATGCGATCGCGCGAGAATTAGCTAAATAGTTGCAGTTGATTAATTCATCCGTTGAAATTCAGTAAAGTAGGGTAACGATAGCGGTTACCCATTTCAATACCTCTTTATTTTAATAAAAAAACATGAAAGTTGCGATCGTTGGTTGTGGTTATGTTGGCTATTCAGTCGCCCGGTACTGGCATCAAGAATTAGGATTTTTTGTTACCGCAACCACTACTACACCGGAAAAAGTTTCGCAGTTAGAAACTATTGCCCAAAAAGTTGTAGTACTGAGGGGAAATGACTCGGCAAGTCTAAAATCAGTGCTGGAAGATCGGGATACCGTATTGTTAAGCGTAGGTGCTAAAAATGCTAATTCATACGAAGAAACTTATCTACATACTGCGGAAACTTTAGTTTCTGTGTTGAAAGAAACTCCCCACATTCAACAAGTAATTTACACGGGGACTTATTCCGTATACGGGGATAAAAATGGGGAGTGGGTAGATGAATCTTCGCCTTTGACACCGGCCAACGAAAACGGGCATATTCTCGCCCGGACTGAGGAGGTATTGCGATCGGCATCCAATCAAAACACGAAAATTTGTATTCTTAGATTAGGCGGCATTTATGGCCCGGGTCGAGAATTGGTCAAAATATTCGATCGCGCATCTGGCAAACCTCGTCCCGGCAACGGTCAGGATATCACAAATTGGATTCATCTGGATGATATTGTGGGTGCGATCGAATTTGCCAGAAAACACCGATTGGAAGGCGTGTATAACTTAGTTGACGATGCACATCTGACGAGTCGAGAACTACTCGATCGAGTATTTACCAAACACAATTTACCAAATGTTATATGGGATGAATCGCAAAAAAGTAACCGCCCCTATAATGCAAAGGTATCGAATGAAAAGATTAAAAAGGCAGGTTATCAGTTAATTCATCCCCAAATGATTTTTTAAAGCCTGATGGTGACTTCCCCGGAAAAGGGAATTTAAACTTTTTTGTAAGTCGATCGAAAGTGATGGTGCGTTAGGCTGTCGCTAACGCACCCTACTGGCTAATGTAAAGGAAATTTGAACTTTCCTAGTAAATTTACGGAAAATATAAAGTTAACGGTGAATTTGCAATTATCCTAACCTATATTTTTACCTAATACTTGTCCTGTGGTTATCAAAAAAAATGGATTGTTACTGACTTTTTTAACGGTAGCCCTTACCGCCCCCATCCTGACAACTGAAATAGCACAAAACAAATTTAAAGATTCTCTCGTTGTTGCCCAAACTTCTCCGAGAACTTCTGTTAATTTACCGCAACAGAAGTTTTTACCTGCAACTGGCTGGTTGGGATTGGCGACAGTGGTAGGTGAGGGTAGGCATAAGTTTCACTGGTCGCCATCTCACCCCAATGGCCAAATGGTCATTTTCGATAATGCCGAAGCTTGGACGCAGGTGAGGGCAGGTACTCCGTTAGTAGCTGTAGCACCCGGATTCAAGCAACGAGTAACGTTTTTACGTTCTTCCGAAGAAGGCTACGGTTGCGATCGCGTTCCCACTCAAATGGCCGCTTTTTCTGCCCCCAGACGACCGCCTGAAGGCCCTGTTTGGTTGCTGCCGGAACGGGATGCCGCCACCGCTACAGCCTTAACGTTGCAAAAGTTACCTTTATCGCAAGTTCCGCCAGCCCTATTGCCTAGACCTTTACCTAGAAACAGTAATGCCCGTGCTTGGAAAGCAGGATCGATTATCATTTTGCAGCAAAAACAAAGCGGCTATAAAGTTAAGTTAACTGCCGCTAACAACAGCCAAGTTATCTTTAGTAAATTAGAAGAAAGGTACTTCTTTTCCGGTGACGATCGGCGTCCAACACTTAATCTTGCTACCGCTAATGGTGAACCGGGAATTTCGGAACCTATCGGTGCTTTTCAGCTAAAAACTGGTGCTGCTCCGCTCTTAGTTTTCTGGCAACCTGGTTATGAAGGTAATGCTTTTTCCGTGTTAGTTCCACAAGGCAGAACAGCAAAACTAGTTGAGGGTGGAGGAATATATTTTTGTGCATATTAAATTTAGTTAATGCCATTAACTTTGTGAATTACCCTTGACAATGCCTTTACTACCTCGACAATTTGAGAGCGTTATCAGATCGATTATATTTAGCCGAAAACTTTTAATATCCTCAGATTTCGTACTAGGGCTAGAAACCGGGTTTCTTAAGTCTTGTTGAGCATAGTGCAAGATATCAATATAGCTAAGCTTGCCTTCAGTTCAGCCAATTGGCCGATTCTTCGTGACTCAGCCATTGGATGTAATTTTTGCTGTAATTAAGCAGATATTTAAGTAGTTTAAAAATTAGAGATCGCCCAAACATAAACCCGGTTCGCTTTCCGATAATTTTCGATAATTAATCATACCAAAAGCTCACCATGTAGGGTGATGGTAGTCTCATCATATCGAGTGAGGTAAAAGCTTTATCAAAAGTACTACCTTAGATATAAGGAGCCTAAAGCGGGTTCATACAAAGAGCGATCGCTAAACGGTAACTCTTAAAATTCTCATCTTCATATAACTGTTGGTTAAATTATGAAACTTACTCTAAAAAACTTCAACAAACAAGCGGCATTTAAGCTAGCTTTAGCTGGTATGACAGCGTTTTTATCCCTAGCGCCCGTCCTGCAAGTATCGGCAGCATCGCCCCCCTGTCCGACTCGCAATTCCCGAAAAATATACTTTGGGGAAAGTGCCAATTACGACGTATCGATTTGTTCGGCAGAAAACAATCCTAATCGACCGAAATATTATGTTGGTTCTAGCAAAAACGGTCGTGGTGGTATTACTCTGCCTCTCTCTTCTTACCGAGGAATTGTATTTACAGCGAGAAACGGTCGTTACACTTATACCTTAAACGGTAGCCGGGGTCAGCTAATCGTGCAATTACCTAATGGCAGACGTTCTGTAGAACGGTTGTTTACCTATGGCCCATTGAATCACTACGGACACTAAGATGCTGAGCAGATAGGTAAACTCAGATCCTTGCACTTAGCATATCACCTTAGTTTCTGGCCAATAGCTAAACTGGAAAATCTATATTTTTCCTAAAGAAACCCGGTGTCTTAGCTCTTGTTGAGAAGGGTGCAGGATGCGAGCAAACAGGGGAAAGGGAAAAGGGCAAAAGCGGAGAATTAGTTAGTTTTTAAACTTTAGACTTCATCCTTCATCCTTTATAGAAAATTCACCCTTGCGTGTGAACTGTCCGATCGGTACTGACGATTAAGCTTAAATTAAGTGATGCACCCTGATTGACGCCCCTCGAAGAGGGGTTTTTTATTGGCTGAAAATAGGCAGTTTTCTGAAAATAGCCGTGAAAGACAAAAAGCCCGTTCAGCTTGCGTTGCTGTTCGGGCGGGAGAGAGATTGTATGCGTGTAAAATACTTACAATTTCAGCCTAGCAGATCGGGATTTTTTTTGCACAACTTATTATAAAGTTATCAACAAGATTTCTGTCCATCGGTAGATAATGATTATAGATTAATTTAATAGATAGGGTAGATTTGATTTTTAACTATTCAATTATTAGCAAGCTAAAAATCAAGTTAGCCAATTACAGAAAGTTCATCTACAACTGTAATGCGCCCTTTGTATAAAGCGTGAATCAAGCGATCGATCGCTAGTCTTTGTTCTTCTTCGAGGGATTCTTCCAACAGGGCTGCCATCAATCCATAGCGGTCTGCTAATGTTATTTGACCTGAGTTACTAACTTGGGCGAACAATTCAGAAATAGCGTTGGGAAGAAGTTGAACAGTCATCTTGTTTGGTTGAACTCTATGCTTTTAATATCGGTTAAATTCACGAAAGCTAGAGTGATTCTACCTGCTAAATTTAGGTGATACTCATAACTACCAATCGTGAGTGAAAACAATTGGCACTTGTGATGGATTCTTAAGCATAGATGTGACATATATCACATCTGATGAAAAGGAGATGCCCGACTTGTTGCCGAAGTCGGGCATCTGTCGGAAATCGATTAAATTTAAGAATTTCCAGTAGTAGCGTTAGAGAAAAAATAGAAAATATTTTTATAGCGCAAAGATTGAAAGATTTTTTCGATCGCATTCAATGTCCGATAAAAAAGCTCCCGCATCCGATGCTTGGTGCTTGAATTGTATCGACTACACCGATATCTGAAACGGTTGAGCTAATCTGGCGAGTATTAAATTTATTCTGATTTAGGGTCATGCTCGCTTTTTTGTGAGGAGTGGATATTATTTAAGCTGCTACTGTTGTACTCTGGAGTTGGGAGGACTTTACCACTACCCACTTTCCAGTTTCGGGATCTCTGTAGCTAATATAGGGATTTTGTTTTAAAGGTTTGTCGCAAGGGTGGGGCATTGCATTAACTCCTTTTCTAGTTACGAACTATTCTAAACTGCTCGAAATAGCTGGGTTTGTGATTATTGGGTTGTTTTATAGGTGATAGTGTTCGCGAAACGCAGTGATCGAGATCACCACTGAATAGTGCTATTGAGCTAAGGGAAATGTAGATATTAAAGAAGATGCGACCTACAAACTAGGGAACAAAGCCAAATCGCTAAAGTCCACTAATATATGGGGCTATTGCCGATCTAGATGAGCAAATAAATCTGACAATTAGCCAGGGATAAAACTCCCTGACTAATTAAAGCAACAGGAGGTGCAAAGTATCAAATCAACCTTATTTGTTTACCACCTGAGAACCATGAGATCGCGGATCGTCTGAACTACGCTCGATCGGGACTACGGGTGGTTTAAATTTGGAAGTTTGTCCGGTGGAAATGGCGTTAGGCAGTGGTTGGTCAGTAACTAAAGCTTCTAAGTTTGCTGCCATGATAGTGCGTGGTTGTTCGCCAATGGTTTGCGCGATCGCATTCCCGTCTTTGTTAAAAAATACAAAATGAGGAATTCCATCCACTCGATAACGCTCAATTTCTGGTAGCCATTTGCTGTTATCCACATTCAGCATGACAAAATTCAGTCGATCGGCGTATTGCTCTTTCAGTTCGCTCATATCTTTCGCCATCACTTGACAAGCAACACACCAATTGGCGTAAAACTCCATCATAGTTGGTTTGCCGTTGCTAAGGGCTACCTCCAGAGGAGTGGAATTTTCCGCTAACTGGGTAAGGGTAGCGGTATCTGTTTGAGTTCGCGTCCCAAAAAAGAGAGAAACCGCCAGCAAAACTCCGACTATAACGATCGATAAATTTCCGATCCGCTTACTAAGCGAGGAAGTTGAGTTTTCCTCAGATACTAAAGGAGAATTTGGTGAATTGGTAGCCATCGGTTATCCGTCACAAAATGATTAAGCGCCTTATCTTAATTTACTCAGGTAATTGGGGAAGGCTGAAGCCTAAAGGATGAAGTCTGAAGTAAAAAGAATTTAATTTTGAATTTTGAATTTTGAATTTTGAATTCTCCACCATCTCCCCATCCCCCAGTCCCCCTCACCTATTCACATTCCCAGAGGAATTATGCAACGCTATTTTTATCGATTAGTTTTTTCTATAATTGCAGGAAGTTTCCTTTTAGGGGCTACTGCACGACAACCCGAAATCGTGAATTACCCGAAGCCCGATTTGGAAGTGGATTTGAGTGCTTTCCGTCGGGGTGGCTGCAATGTCGATCGCGATGGTAACCTGAATTGCGAGTGGGAAAGTCCAGTGGCAGATTTGGGATGTACGACTCTCAGCCAACCGTCCGATTTGTTGGGTGGACTTAACCCGAAATTTCCTTTGGCAGTGTGCAAGCAAAGATCTGCGCGATCGCGACCAGCCACGGGAGAATATATTTATCAGACTGGTGGATTATTGCCAACTTATTATCGCTATGTCGTGTATAAAAACGGTAAATTTTCCCTAATTAAAAACGAAAGAGAATTCAAAAATACCTTTGCCCCGATAGAATCATCTCAAGAAGCTTTGAGTTATGCCCTGGCAGTTAAAAACCTCCAGGCTTTCTACGGGCAGCAAATTAATCCCGATTACGAGTATTTTGTTGATAAAATAGAAGATACCCGCGTGCAGCAAAATCGAGATGGTTATTTAATCAATTTGTATGAAAAACGCATTTTTGGTTGTGGCCCTCATCCGACCTCGGTTGTCAATGTTTTGGTAACCCGTGATGGCAACGTGCGAGAAGTCAGTCGAAAAGAAGTTTATAAAAATCCGCAAGAAGATTTTCTTTGTGTAGATTAGGGACTGGGTTAGGGAAATAGTTAAAACCAGGGAAAACTAAGATGAAAAAACGAGTAAAGTTGACTTTTCCCAAACGGGCGATTCAAATGCCAGTTACTTATCGACTGGCGAAAGATTTTAACGTAGCTGCCAATATTATTCGCGCTCAAGTGGCACCGAATCAAGTCGGTAAATTGGTAGTTGAGTTGTCGGGCGATATTGATGAGTTGGATGCGGCAATAGAATGGATGCGATCGCAAGATATCGCCGTTTCTTTAGCGAGTCGGGAAATTTTGATCGACGAAGATATCTGCGTTCACTGCGGTTTGTGTACGGGTGTTTGTCCCACCGAAGCACTTAGTTTAGAACCGCAAAATTTTAAGCTGACGTTTACGCGATCGCGCTGCATTGTTTGCGAACAATGTATTCCCACTTGTCCCGTACAAGCAATTTCTACTAATTTGTAAAAGAGGCATCAGGACTGAAGTCATTACTACAAAACGATCGGTTCGTAGTAATGACTTCAGTCCTCAAATTGTTAATTCTGAAGAGAGAATACATCAGCTAAAATAGCATCTTCTCCCTGAAGCCTTTCCTTCGCTGGAGAATCATAAACCACTAGTAAAGACTTATGGTTTTCTTCTCGCGAGAAAAAGGTGATTCCCTCAGCATGATCTTCACCTTTACCAAAAGGAATATCGAGAATTGGTTTGGGTTTTAATAAGGTGCTTTCTGGCAAATCTACCCCATTTTCTAATCGGTAAAGCTTAACAGGGCCATCTAAATCCATTGTTGGCCCTGCCAAAATTAATAAATCTTTTCCATCAACACAAAGTTCCCGAATTCCCAACCCATTAAGGTCAACAAAATACTTTTTATAGCGCTTGTCTCCGTCTCCTTGTTTTCTCAACCTTAAAGTAGTAGCATTTTTTTCTTTTACTGAAAGTTCGATCAGGATCGCCCAACCGCGCAATACTGGCCCCCGCAATCCCAGAAAAATCTTATCCTTATAAACGGCTAATCCCTCAATATCAAAGCCATTTTCTTTGGCAGGCAAATTCATCGATAAAAACGGGCCGATATGAGGATCGTCTGTCAAAGCTTCGGTGAGTAAATTGCCTTTTTTAGTTGTTTTTAAAGTTGCTGCTGTAAGTTTTACATCGGGATTTTCTGGATGTGGACACTCGCTAAATAATTGGTCTCCTACTAAAGGAATTCGTGCCAATAAATAGCGATTATCACTCTGTTTAAGAGTAGCCAAATTACTCAAATTTTCAGCATAAGTAAGTTTATCTTTCGGCTTATCTCTTCTCACGCTATGAGAACCGATTAACCAAAGGTAACGATCTTCATAATCTAATCCTTCAATGTCTATTTCTTCATCTGGATCGCCGGGTAGTTTAATAAAATCTGCCAGTTTAAATGTTTGATGGGTGTCAAATTTACCTGGTTCATCACCGGATAGTCGTTCAATCGAAGCTGTTTCATCTGATGCCAACCACAAATTATTATTTGGGGTGAGGACAATGGATGATAAATCTTCGCGATATTCAGTTGAATTATGTTGAAATCTGAGTAAAATTTGTTGAATTGGGGTGGTTTTTTCTGTCATATTAAAACGATATTTTAGTTCAATCGCGTACTTTACAACAAGTCTAACAACTGAGCGGTCTGTTGAGGCGATACTAAAGTATTAGCGCAGAGAATCCCGGAGGCAGCAACCGCAGGAACGCCAATTCCGGGCATAGTGCTATCTCCTACGCGATATAGCCCGGAAATGGGGGTTCGTGGGCCGGGAAACGTGCCTTGACCTGCGGGAATGGATGGGCCATAAGTTCCTTGATAGCGGCGCAAGTAGTAGGCGTGGGTTAGAGGTGTGCCGATTAGTTCTAAGATAATGCGATCGCGAATGTCGGGAATGATTTTTTCTAAGGCGCGAAATAGAGATCGCGATCGCATTATTTTCTTCTCTTGATATTTATCATCTCTTTGCCAACTTTCGTAAGGCTCTAAAGTATAAGCGTGAACCACATGATGTCCGGGTGGCGCGAGATTTTTATCCCACACCGAAGGAATGGAAATCATGCAAGTATTACCAGGTTCCGCAATATCTCGATTAGCATCATGAACGACTACGTGATGTCCGGTGAGATTTTCCAAACCATCAGCACGAATACCCAAATGCAAGTGCATGAAACTTTCAACCGCCGGAGTTTGTAAAGATTGCTGCCGATAAGTAGAGGGTAAATCTTCTAGTTTCAATAATTTAGTATAAGTATCCCAGATCGTCGCATTAGAAATCGCGATCGGTGCTTTAATAATTTCCCCATTTTTTAAATGTACACCGATGACTTTACCCGATTCTAATAAGATTTGTTCGACATGAGCATTTAACTTTAATTCCCCGCCATAACGCTGCAAACCCCTCACCAAAGCCTCGACAATTGCCCCACTGCCACCAACCGGATAATCAACCCCAATATTAGTACGTTCTCCCAACATAAAAGCAACTTCTGGCGCAATTGTACCGCTTGCTTTTAAACCAGAAAGTAAAAAACATTCTAAATCGATTAATCTTTTCACCCAAGGGTCTTTTACTTCTCGATCCAATATATTACCGACAGAATTCTGTACTATTCCTAGCTGAGGTAATAACTTTAATAAAGATGGCAAATAACGAGTTAATAAGACGGGAACGATTTGGAAATCTGCTCTTAAAGCAAGAGTATGGATATCTCGGAGGGCATCGTAAAGCGATAATAGACGACTTTCAAAACGTGCTAGTTCGATCGCACCTTGAGGCGTAATTTTTGCTACGGCTTCTCGATATTTTTCCGAATTACTATAAACGGGAAAAGTACCTTCCGGAAAATGATAATGCCCCAAAGGATCGTAGGCGATCGTTTCGATTTTTTCACCTAAAACTTGCAGCACTTGCCGCAAAGGATTGAGACTTTTGGGATGATTTAAACCGCAATAAAATGATGGGCCAGAATCAAAATGAAAGCCTTGACGAGAGAAACTATGCGCCGCACCACCAGGGATAGCGTGACTTTCGCAAACTAATACTTTTTTGCCGTAACGTGCGAGTAAAGCTGCTGCGGTTAAACCGCCGATCCCGCTACCGATAACAATAATGTCGAAATTTGGCATGGGTAAAAAGAGAAATCATCAGCGCATATCAAACATTTTATGATGATTGTTGACTCGATACGGTTTCAATGATGTAGCGATCCTAAATGAATTGCGAACAACTAAACCCCTCCCAACCCTCCCCTTGGTAAGGGGAGGGTTGGGAGGGGTTGATTACTTAAATAGGATCGCTATATTCGGATAAGTAAGAGAACAGAAACCCGGTTTCTTGAAGAAACCGGGTTTCTAGCCTTACTAAAAAGTAAGACTGCTGCCGCGTGTTAGGCTGGCGCTAACACACCCTAATTATTTAATATTTTCTTTAGAAACCCCCTCTTTAAGCTAGAGTTGGGTTTTACTTTTTTTAACCCAATCTACAGAATTTAAAATTCTGAATTTTGGCTTTCGACTTCTATAATCAATAATAACTTTACAAAACGATACATATGACCAGCACTATCGTTTCACCCGAACAGGTACTCCAACAGTTAAATTGGCGATATGCCACTAAAAAGTTCGACCCCGCGAAAAAGATTCCTGCCGAAGTTTGGCATAACTTGGAAAACAGCCTAGTACTGGCTCCTTCATCGTTTGGATTGCAACCGTGGAAGTTTTTCGTGGTAAACAATCCAGAAATCCGTCAGCAATTAGTCGAGCATTCCTGGGGACAAACACAGGTAGTAGATGCTTCTCATCTGGTAGTGTTGGCGATTAAAAAAGATTTGAGCGAAGCGGATGTAGATTACTACATAAAATATATGTCCGACGTGCGTCAGGTTCCCGTGGATGCTTTGCAGGGATTAGCCAACGTGATTAAAAACTTCCTAAATAATCCGCCAGTTAATCTTAAGGAGTGGGCTGCCCGACAAGTCTATATTGCTTTGGGACAGTTCATGACAGCTGCTGCCATGCTGGGAATCGATACATGTCCGATGGAAGGATTTAATCCCGCCAAGTACGATGAACTACTGGGGCTAACGGAACAAGGATACTCGGCTGTAGTAGTCTGTCCCGCAGGCTATCGCGCAGCAGATGATAAGTATGCTGCTATGCCGAAAGTGCGTTATCCAAGTGAGGAAGTTGTGCAGTACGTCTAAGCTTTGATGGGGGGATGGGGAGATGGGGAGAATTATTTAACCTTCATACTTCATCCTTCATCCTTTCCCCCTGCCCCCTAGCCCTTAAAAAGGCTCGCCAACCAAAGTAAATGCTGCCCAATCTCTGGGATTTGGATGTTTTTTCATGGTTGCTAACATTGCCTGTCGCAATGCTTGTGCTTTATCTTGTTTTTGTTGCAAATTTTGATAAAAAACGGTCATTAAATTAGCGGTGGGAGCATCGGGAACCGCCCACAAAGATACGATGACGCTGGGTACGCCAGCTGCGATAAAAGCACGAGAAAGCCCGATAATTCCATCGCCAGTAACTCTTCCTCTACCAGTATCGCAAGCGCTCAACACGACTAATTCTGCATTTAGTTTCATTTCAGCGATTTCTCGAGCGGTTAAAAAGCCGTTATCATTGCCAGAGGGAGCGAGGGCGATTGCTCCTGGCATGGTTACTCGCACTACCTTTTCTCTAGCTAAAGATAGTTCGGCGCGGACACCGCCAATCATGACGTTCGGACCCACAGTAACTGCGCCTGGGGTGATAAATACGTTGCTTTCTCTAGCAGTTCGCACGGGTATGGTTGGTTCGCCAAATTCATTTAAATTAGCATCGATATCTAGTAGCCCGTGCGTTGCTAAATGGATGATTCGAGCATTCTCTAGTTGTTGTAAAACGGCTGATTTAGTAGCATCTGTACCGATGATGGGTTTAGTGTTTAAAATGGATGCGATCGCGATCGCTTCTCGCTCCGATCCCGGTAAAGAAGCTAATTGTTGGGGCGGCTCGCCCGGAATGTTGGGCATGATTGGATTTCCCACGATTACCGACTTTCCAGTTGGTGAGATTGCTTGTTTAGCTTGGCGGGTTAAATCCAATACTTGAATTGATGGTGCGATCGTAATTGTATGTTTTTCAATCAGATATTTGCCATTAGCATCTTGCAAAGCAGCGAAGGGAACTAAAAATAAAAAGCCCTGTGGAATAAAGGTTACCCGCGCATTAGGATCGGTTGGTAAAAATTCGGCAATAGGTTGAATTAATAGTTGATGAAGTTGCTGCAATTGATCTAGTTTAGTCGGTTGTTCCGTACCGGAAAGTCTAGGGGTCACCGAAATTCCTCGCCCTCTCACCCCAATTGCTTCTTCGCGAGTTTTGATAATTAATCGCGATAAATAATTTCCTTGTCTCTGTTGTAAACTAACTTGTCGAAATACTACTTCTCCAGTCGGTTTAATTACCCAAATCAACAAATCTGTTTGCTCTTCTGGTTCGTTACCTAAAACTCGGATTTCATTGCCCACTATTGAGTATTCAACTAAAGTAGTGTTATGAGCTTTGGCAATTTGTTTAATTTGTTCGATATTGGGAGATTTGAGATTACCTTTTGACTGAACCAACTGCTCGACTAACGCCCTAGCTCGACTGGCTTCTGCTAATTCTAAAGCCGCATCGGTTTTGCGTTGAGCAACCAAAACTTTTTGCAATAATCGATAAGTGTGAGCTTGCTGCTCAAATAAAGTAATTTTATTGATATCATCATTATCGAGAGCGCGAATTGATTCCCAACCGACAATTGCCTCCTTTAAAAATGGTTCTGCTGCTTGGGTTTGCCCCGATAGAAACAAAGCTAACCCAAGATTGCTCAAAATCGTTTCCGCACGGTTACCGTTAGCACGTTCTCTCGGCAATATTTGACTAAATAATCGAATTGCTTGCGGGTAATCCCCCATTAACAAAGATGCTTTAGCTAATCCGATTTCTGCTCTATTAACCCAATCATTTTCCTGTAGTTCTCGGGAAATCTTTAAAGCTTGTTGGAAAGATTCGGCAGCTTCTTTAAATTCGCGACGATTTAATTGTTGTTCTCCTAATTGCAGGAAACTATCTGCTTGTGCTTTTTGAGCTTCGTTTTGAACGATTAAACGCGGTTCGATTAAGATTCCTTGGGCTGGATAGCTAACTAAAGATATCGTTAAACCGGATAAGAAGTAAAAGATAAAAGGTAAAAAATAAGATTTAGATAATTGAATTTTCCGATGGTTTTTCATGAGTTTTTCCTTAACGTTGAGTAATTGCGCGATCGCATAAAATGTTGCCATCGCCTTAACCAACTTAACTTATCGAGATGTTGTTCCGCAAACAGAAACCCGGTTTTTTCAAAAAAACCGGGTTTCTGGATTGAGTTGCTAAATACTAAATTTTAGTTTCTAAACCCTCTGATTATACGGAAGCTTCGCCAACAACATTCCTAAAGCACAAGTACCTGTTATCCCAGCAAACATCAAACCAGCACCGACAAAACCACTTAAGATTAAAAACCAAGGTGAAACAAAAGCGCCTAAAACTGTTCCTGAAAATACCAATAAGCCAGCTACGATCTGTACTTGTCGCATCATGCTAATAGGAGCATTTTTATTAATTTCAGTTTGATAACCTGCTTGTTTCCAAGCATTCAGTCCGCCTTGCAGATGAATCACGGGCGAAAATCCAAAATCTAACATTTGTTGTGCGGCTTTTCTGGAACGGTTGCTACTCTGACAATAAAGGACAAGGGTTTTATCATCGCTCACTTTGATTTCGGCTGGATTAAACTGAGAAAGAGGCATCAGTTTTGCACCTTTGATGCGTTCGCTGGCATATTCACCCGGTTCTCGTACATCAATCAGGGTAACTTTTTCCCGATTCAGCAATTGTTTGAGAGTAGCTGCATCAATTTCTTGGAGATTTTTGCTGTAAGTGTTGGTCATTTGTTTTTTTTCCGAAATGAGAAATAATCAAAATAAAAGGTTTAGGCTGTAAATTAGGCAAAGCAGATTTTCTTTACCTTTCCCAAGCAAGTGGGAGGATAAAGAGGATCGATAGGGTACTTTGTGTCAGTTCTACTTCCTTAGCTGATTGAGCTTGGCTTCTTTTGTTTACCATATTACCATATGGTAATATAAGATAATAAGTTATGATGACTGAAAAGGTAAATTTTTATGTTGAAAGCGTCCCCTACTACCCTTGCTCCGGTTGCAGATTATTTCAAAGTTTTGTCTGAGGTCAGCCGCTTGCAAGTATTGTGCGCCATCAAGTCCGGGCCAAAAAACGTGACTGAAATTATCGATATCACTGGACTGGGGCAGGCAAATGTATCCAAGCACCTGAAAATTTTGGCCCAAGCAGGCATTATTACCAGGCAGCCCCAAGGAGTAAATGTTTTTTACCAAATATCAGATCCGTTAATCTTTGATTTATGCGAATTGGTATGCCAGCGTTTGTTGATTAGGTTGGAAGAGCAAACAGAACAACTCAAACAACTGGAAAGCTTGCATCCAGTTTATGAAATGCAAAGCTAGTAGTAGAGGATTTTGCCAACTAACTCCTGTATAATGGCTAATTTGCTTGAAAATCTGATGGGGGTAAGTCAGTGACGGCAACGATCGCGCAAATACATGGCATGATGTTGGAAGAAGCGCTGCTCTACTTGCTAGAGGTTTCTGGTTATCGTAGGGTGGAAGGTGCTACTGCCAGCGGAAAAAATGACCCCACGCTTCAAGATGGTACGGTTGGTTTAGAAGTGCTCGGTCGTGGAGAAGCTCACCAAATCGATGCAGTAGCTGATTTGGCAATTGCTCAACCATTTTCTCTTCCTCAACGGCTGCTGATAGAAGGAAAGTTTCGCCCTCAAAAAACTGGGATTGAAGTAGTACGAAATGCGATCGCAATTTTAAAAGATATCAGGGAATATTGGGTTGGTAAAGACAAAGTACCGCCCAAAGCTAGATATCAGTATCAATATGCCATATTTTCTGTTTCATCTTATACATCTCCTGCCCAGCAATATGCTTACGCTCACGATATCTATTTAATCCCTTTAGAAAAATCCGCTTTCTTTCAACCAATTATTAAGGCGATTAAAGGATTAGCTATTAATAATTTCAATACTCCAGTGACGGAAAAAGCATTAAGCCAATTACGAAAAGCAATTAGAGAAGGAATTAGAGATTCTCAAACTTCTCTATTTCGAGATTTCATGCCAAGTAAATACATTCCTTTGATGGAAAATTTTTGCCGCGAGTGTCGCTGGGTAAACGGTGCATTAATCGGCATGATGGCACGGCAATTTCCCATCCTGCTAGTCCCTCATCCTGATGTAAGATTTGATGATTTAAAAAGTCAGGAAAAAGTAGAAATTTATACCGATGGCAATGGTTATTACCTGCGCCAAGCAAGTAGTGGCAATTTGCTGTTTTCCTTTGAGTTACCGGAAGATTTATTTAATCTATATGCCGAGCAAGATATTCTCTTACAAATGCAAACATTTGATTATAAAACCAATTATATGTTGGAGATTCAATCTACAGTAATTTGTAAGGGAGAAGCGCGTGCGATCGCATTTCAGCTAGATAATGACTGGCTGGATCAATATCGCGATCGTAATCGTGACAATATAGATAAAAATGAGGAAACAAAAGATAAAAATTAGCTATAGGTTTAAACCTCAAAATCAGTAACAACATTAACAATGTTTCCTTCTTCATCGTATCCGAAATATGTAGCATAAGTTCCATCTCCCCATCCCGATGAAAATGCGATGACATTAGCCTGATTAGATTCATCTACACAAAAATTAGCCCAGCACCATGTAGATATGTCATGTTTGCTTAATGCTTCCTCTAGCTTGGTAGTCAAAGTTTTTTCATATGAAGCTTCAAAAATTGATTCATTAATCATCAGCCCAACTTCTTCATCCATAAAACAGCCAGTTCCAGAGTCAACGCCGTAGCCAAATACTTCGTCATCAGAAAGTAAATTTAAATCCTCATCAGGTAAAAGAGCCATTTCCCATCTCACGGCATTTTTCTCACTCAAACGAAGCATCGCATACGCAACTCTTGAATCATTATTGCTTGAGATATGAGCAACGCTTAAAATCACTGGATAACGCCCAGGTGTTAAACTAATTGCAAATGGTTCGCTATTTGGATTAACTAAGGGATCGCAAGCTACTAATTTTCCTGAAGTTAAAACTAATTCCCCAATGTTATAAGGTCTTAAGATGATATCATCTCGATCGGGCCTTAATCTTTGTTCTGGTTGAAAAACTTTAGAAAAATCTGGCTGATTCATATTTTGCTACTCTGTTAAGTAACTAAACCAACATCAAATGATATGAGCGAATCTCCTTTTTCCAGACTAGCACCATTTATCCAAGAATACATCTATGCTAATGGTTGGACTGAATTAAGAGCAGTTCAAATCGAAGCTTGTCGAGTTATTTTTGAAACCGATGCTCATTTATTAATTGCGGCTGCTACCGCTTCTGGAAAAACGGAAGCAGCTTTTTTGCCAGTGGTAACTCTTCTGTACGAAAAACCACCAGAAAGTATTGGAGTTGTCTACATCGGGCCGATCAAAGCTTTAATCAACGACCAATTTGAACGATTAAATAATCTGTTAAAAGAAGCCGATATTCCCGTTTTACCTTGGCACGGTGATATCGCCCAAAGCCGCAAACAAATATTTCTCAAAGACCCTAGAGGTATTCTGCAAATCACTCCAGAATCTTTAGAAAGTTTGCTGATTAACAAAGACGCTACCGAACTTACGCGCTTATTTAAAGATTTACGATTTATCATTATTGATGAAATCCACGCTTTCATGGGAACCGAACGAGGTTATCAGATACTTTCCCAGTTAACCCGGTTATCCAGATATGTAAAAGAACCGCCACGTCGCATTGGTTTATCTGCTACTTTGGGAGATTACTCTTCTGCTGAAGATTGGTTGCGTGCGGAAACTAAAACACCTGTAACTACTGCTAATTTTAGCGATAAAAAGCGCACGGTTCACTTGGCTTTAGAGCATTTCTATATTCCTGAAGATTCAGCAGAAGATTCGGTAAATAGTCCTCATTACCAACATATTTTTAATTTAACTAAGTCTCGCAAATGTCTGATTTTTACTAATAATCGCTCTGAAACAGAATCGGTGATTAGTAATTTACGACAAATTGCTTCAAATGAAGGATTGCCAGATATATATCACGTCCATCATGGCAGTATTTCTGCTAAGTTGCGGTCAGCAGCAGAAGAAGCGATGCGTTTATCAAATACTCCGGCGGTGACGGCGGCAACAGTTACTTTGGAAATGGGAATTGATATCGGTCAATTAGAGCGAGTAATTCAATTAGATGCACCTTTTTCCGTAGCGAGTTTTTTGCAGAGATTGGGACGCACTGGTAGGCGAGGTGACCCGGCTGATATGCGGTTTGTTTGCACGGAAGATGAGTTATCGGGGGAGGAAAATTTAGGTGAACAAATTCCTTGGCAGTTACTACAATGTATTGCGATTATTCAACTTTATTTAGAAGACCGTTGGATCGAACCTATTCGACCAGTTCAATATCCTTTAAGTTTGTTATATCAACAAACTATGAGTATTTTAAGAGCGAATGGTGAACTTTCACCTGCTGGTCTGGCTGAATTGGTTTTAACTTTACCGCCGTTTAGGGGGATTTCTCAAGATGATTTTCGTCTGTTGTTGCGTTATTTAATTGATATTAGTCATCTTGAACAAACGGACAGGGGAGATTTAATTGTTGGTTCGGCGGCAGAAAAAATGGTGCATTCTTTTCATTTTTATGCGGTGTTTGCGGAACAAAAGGAGTATATTGTCCGGGATGATGTGATGGAAATTGGCAGTATTGTGATGCCTCCGGCGATTGGCAAACGGTTTACTTTGGCGGGTCGGACTTGGGAAGTTATCGATATTGAACCGAAGGCGAGAACTCTTTGGGTGAAGCAAGTGGAGGGAATTGCTAGTATTGCTTGGCGTAGTAATAGCAGTGTGAATATTCATACTCGGATTTTACAGAGAATGCGACAAGTTTTATTGGAAGATAAGGAATATAGTTTTTTGCAAAAAGGTGCGAAAGAAAGATTAAAAGTTGCTCGTCAAGTAGCTCGAAATGCGGGATTGGATAAAACTAATATATTGCTTTTGGAAAATAAGAGTTATTGTATTTTTCCTTGGTTGGGTACGGTAGGCTTTCGCACTTTGGAAAGGTTACTAAATTTGTTTGGTCGCGAGTTGTTAGATATTAAAAGTATCGGCGGTTTGTCACCTTATTTTTTGACTGTTAAAGTTGGTAAAAATCAGTCGCAAGATTTTGGTAAAGGGGTGGTGGCGCTTTGTCAACAGGGAATTTCTACAGAAGACTTGGTAGCTGCTTCGGAAGCGCCGAAAATTCAAAAGTATGACGAGTTTATTCCGCCTGAGTTACTGCGTAAAGCTTTTGCGATCGATTATCTCGATATGGCAGAAGTAGTAAAAATTACTAGTAGTTGATGATATATCATATTTTCTTAATTATGTCAATTCTCACAAAGATAGAAAAATTTGGGGATCGCGGGATCGCTGAATCAGAAACAGTAGGTAGAACAATAAAAAATTTTGATCCTTGATGCTTTTAAGAGCCAAATACCTCATTAATTATAGAGTTTTCCTCTTTCCAATCAGGCTTTTTTCAAGTAAAAATGTCAATTAAAGCTCTTTTGTATTGCTAAACTTGTAAAGTTCAAAGGTAAAAACCTGGCCTTGTATCAAGGGTGGTTTATCCAGCCTAGTCCCCGTCGCACAGCATGGACTTCACAGGTGTGTATCTGATTGATTCATCCGTGTGGTGTCCTCTGTTTCATCGCGCAGTTAGTAAGCAAGCCATATATTTTGAATCGCGTTTGCTTGCGCTGCCTCCCATACCCAAAAAAAACAGATGGATTTCCGTCGCCGCGAGGCTTTATGAGAAAAACGTCGAGTCTTAGTTTCAACCGTTCCAGTTACGGTTCGGTTAAGTACAAACAACGCAGGCAACAACAAATTGCTCTTGGCGTCGTTTTCGGACTGTGTGGACTGCTGATGGCCATACCACTTGTGGAAGCAAAGTATGGTCGCGGATTAGCGCAAAGAACCGTTGCGTGTCTGTTCCACAAAAATAGCCGTCAAACGACGGGATATCAGAGCAACAAGAGTGTTTTCTCACTGGCAGGGTTGCCACCGGATCGACGAGCCGCCGAGCTAGAAGCGATCGCTAACGGAGGAAGTGGTCGAGAGAGCGCCCGCGCCCGTTATATGCTGGCATCGGATTTGATTCAACAGCAGCAGGGACAAAAGGCAGCCCAGTTGTTAGAAGGTTTAGAGTGCAACTATTCCCTTCTAGGCGCACACGCGATCGCCAAACGCGCCCAAGCGTACCAAGTGATGGGCGACCAAGCGAAAGCAACTGCCGAGTGGGAGAATTTGCTCAAATATTACCCCGACACTCCCGTAGCGCTAGAAGCTTTATACGCCTTGGGAAAGAAGAAACCGGACGATTGGAAAAAAGCGATCGAAAAATATCCCAGTCATCCCCGCACCCTAGAAATGGCACGCTCGTGGTTAGAGGATAATCCCCCCAATCAACGAGACTTACTATTGTTACTAGCAAGGTATAGCTTTGACCAGCCTGGGGTTAGTACGGTATTAGATCGGTTAGTGAGCCTGCCCGATACGATCAATGGTAAACCTTTAAAGCCGATCGATAAAAAAGACTGGGAAGCGATCGCCAAAGGTTACTGGAGAGATCGCAAATACGGACAAGCCAGCGCTGCTTATGCGAAAAGCGAAGCCACATCTCGGAATGCCTACTTAATGGCGAGAGGACTTGAATTAGCCGAGAAACCGAGAGACGCTAATCAAGCTTACAAAAAGTTAGTCCAAGACTTCCCCAAAGCAGAAGAAACTGGCAAAGCACTAATTCAGATTGCCAGAATAGAACCATCTATAGAAGCAGTACCTTATCTCGACCAAGCGATCGAGAATTTCCCCGACTCAGCAGGGGAAGCACTGCTAGAAAAAGCCGAAACTTTAAAACACCTCGACAACCCCGCCGCTGCTCGAGAAACTCGTCAATTATTGCTCACCAAATATAGCAATTCCGATGCAGCCGCCGCATATCGGTGGGAAATGGCGCAGGCTAGTGCGAAAGCTGGAGATATCCAAGGAGCGTTGCAATGGGCTAAACCAATTCTCGATCGCAATCCCCATAGCGAACAAGCTCGCGAAGCAGGATTCTGGGCCGGAAAATGGGCCATCCAACTGGGGCAGCAAGAGCAAGCCAAAGCCGCTTTTCAACAAGTAATTGCCCTATATCCATATTCTTACTACGCTTGGCGGTCTGCGGTTTTCCTGGGTTGGGACGTGGGAGACTTTAGCACGGCGCGACAAATGTCCGCCGAAATAGTCCTGCCCGAGGAGCGTCCTGAATTACCTACCGGATCTGCCCTCGTGCAAGAACTATATCAATTGGGCCAAGAACAAGATGCCTGGATGCAATGGCAAGCAGAATTTCAAAAACGGCTAGAACCAACGGTAGATCAACGCTTTACCAATGGCCTTTTGAGGCTGTTAGCAGGGGAATATTTAGCCGGAATTGAAGAAATTTATAGCATAGGAGACAAAGACAACCCTTCAGAACGAGCGGAATACGAAGCTCTTCAGAAAAAGCCCATTTATTGGTATGCTTTGTATCCTCTTCCGTATTTGCAAACGATCGAAACTTGGTCTCAAAAGCGCAAAGTCAATCCTTTATTAGTGCTGGCTTTGATGAGGCAAGAATCCCGATTTATGCCCACCATCCGCTCTCGTGCAGGTGCCGTTGGTTTAATGCAAATGATGCCTCCAGTTGCCGCATCGATCGCCAAACAAATCGACGTTGAGGAATATTCCTTAGAAAATACCAATGACAACATTAACTTAGGGGTAGCACTTTTAGCTTCCGACCATTCAATCTTCAGCAATAATTCTTTATTAGCGCTGGCTAGTTACAATGCGGGTGCTGGTAACGTGAGGCAATGGGTAAACCAAAAACCATTAACCGATCCTGATGAGTTTGTGGAAAGCATTCCTTTTCCCGAAACTAAAGACTACGTTAAACAGGTGTTCGGTAACTATTGGAATTACCTGAGACTGTACCATCCCAAGGTGAGTCAGTTGGTAGCGCAGAAGTAATTGAAAAATGAAGCGAGCGGGTGAGGGGGCGAATATCAATGGAGCGATGGCTTTTCCCCTCTCCCAAAATAGTTTCGATCCGCAGGGGCATCTATAGCAGAAAACCAAAGACAGAAGGGAAGGAGGAAAAATTTGTGGCACTTAAGTAAGTGAACTGGTATTAACCGTTTTGACGATTGCTCTAACGGATTAATTTAACTCATATTCATCCAGAATTGGAATTAAGAATCGATTAAACGATCGCGAAAATATTGCTGGTACAAATTGCACCTAGCAACGCAATGATTACCTTCAAGTTTCACTAATCCCATACTGGTCAACTTAAATGCCAAATCCGATCGCAAACGCACTCCTTGAGCAGCTGTTACAACATCTTTCATAGCTAACATTAAATCTGGATATTTTTCTAAATTCCATAGATGTCGCCGCAAGTGATCGCTGTAAATTCCCACTTCTGTAATCGCTTCTTCCACTAAACGATCTAAAGTAATATCCTGACGAGCAATGTGATACATCGCTAATCTAACTAAATAAGGATGTCCTCCTACTAAATTCATTAATTTTTCTCCTAGATGATTTTCACTCCAATTTAATCCGTGTCGTCTTGCTAACTCTTGTACTTGCACGGCATTAAGCTCTGGTAATTCAATCGGTAATCCCACATTAAAAGGTGATTTATTGATATCCAAAGGAATATAAACTTCGGTGGAATGTACGACGATTAAACGGAACTTTTTCCAGATGTCGCGACGCTTGGCTTCTTCATGCAAAGCACGCAACAAACCAAAAAAATCATCGGCAATTTCCGGAGATTCAAAAACCCGATCTACTTCATCCAATCCTAAAGTTAAAGTAGTGGGAATCCCTGGTAATAAATATCGCTCGAAAAACGCTTTACAACATTGGTTGCTGCCAATCATTTCGGCTAATTCCCAACAGTTGGTTACCTGTTCGAGCATCCCTAATTCTTGACCGACGCTGGCACAAAACCACTGTAAAAATTTATCCGAACTGGCAAAAACTCGCTTATTAGCTAATTGCAAACTTAAGGCGATCGCTTTTGAACCTTGCTGTTCTGCATGATGCAAAATGCGTGCCATTAATGAAGTTTTACCCATCTGTCTGGGTGCTTTGATGCGAATCAGTGCTCCTGGCTGAGTAATCGTTTCGTAACAGCGCGTTTCGATGGGATTTCGCTCGATATAAAACTGAGAAGATATTTCTACTTGTCCTTCTGGGATCTCTGGGGATGCGGCGGGGAGAGGAGACGAGGGAATGGCGGGATGGGGGGATGGGGAGAATTTTCTGTCAGCAATTTCAACTTGATACCAGGATATAGCGAATTCGTGGTTAGGGGTTAAGGAAGTGAGTCCTTCTGCTAGTAAGTTGAGAATTTCCGAGGCTAGAATTGATGGATTTTGGTTAGTATGCCATTGCCAAGGTTGAATTTCTTGTAAAAGTTGGAGCAAATCAAAGGGAAGAGAATTCTGCCAGGGTAAATCCAGACAGATTGGTAATATAGCTGGCTTTTGTAAGTTAAAAGTCTGCCATTCTTTGGCGACTCGCACTTCTTCTAATAAGATTTCGCTAACGGCAAATTGTTCGGAGATCGTCAACACTAAGTAATCTGAAAGCTCTAAATATTCTTCTGGCAGAGTGCTTTTTTCGGGAATGAAGACTTGGTGACCCCCTGCACTGAAAGCTTGTTGCAATTGTTGAGTTAGCGGGGAGTTGGAAGTGCGATCGCTAATCACGAATTTAGCTTTTAGGGTGGGTACTGATTCTAGCTGAGAATTATCATTTAGATCGGCAATATTCCGCCATTCTTGGCCTAAAATTCGGGATATTTCGATAAAATTTGCATAATCAACGGGTCTTCCGTTCAAAAAGTTGCTCACGGTGGACTGAGAAATCCCCAAATCTTCCGCTAGCACCTTCTGACTGGGAAAGCCATTTCTCAACAAAGACGACTTAATGATGGGGATAGAGTCTTCACGCACCTTTAGCGATCGCGGCATTGCAAAAATTAGCCCACTCGAATGGTCTAAAGTCAATTTGCCACAAAGTCGATGAGAAGTCGATGAGTTCTCGAAAAACTCAGTCACGATCTCAGGCACTCACCAATCTTAATAGTAAAAGAGTTGGCTGGGGAGGTTAAGGTGATGCGATTGCAACTGAGTTTGGCATTATTTTGGTTAGCAGTCAGCATTTGTCTTTGCCTGCTGGAACTATTTTTGCCAAAAACTTTAGGAAAAAACTTCAAACTCGTACCTCTTACATCTGGCATTTGTTCATTCCTAGTATCTCTATTTTTATTCCGAGTAAATTCCGTACCACCATTAAGAATTCAGATTACTTATTGGATGGGACTATCTACCGCTTGCGTAATCTGGATACGTCCGATGTTTCTCAAAAAGAAAAAGGCTGTCATTCCAGAAGCAACTGAAGCGAGAACTATCTCAGAAATTTTCCCAGGACAAATCGGAGAAGTTCTTTATGAAGGTTCAATTTGGCAAGCTACTTGTGACGAACATATCGAGCCAATTCCAACTAATCAAAAAGTATACGTTTTACGGCGCGAAGGTAACACCTTAATTGTCGTATCTAAAAAACTATTTCAGTAGGAGGTTAGTCAATTATGGAATTTACCCCCATTTGGTTTATGGCACAAACAACCACTCAAAGTAATTTCGTTATTACGCCACCGTGGTTCTGGTTCATCACCGGAGTTACCCTTTGCCTAATAGAACTTTTTCTGGCTAAAGATTGGCCGAATCAATACAAATTAATTGCCTTGTTTTTGGGAACCAGCGCCTTTATTACCTCAATTGTTGATTGGAAAATGGGAGAGTACCTGGGAATTGATTGGCGCTTCATCATGTATGAAGATTTTGGCGTGCAAATTTTGTACTGGATGGGGGTATCTCTCGCCAGTATCATCTGGTTGCGTCCGACTTTAATTAAGCGTAAAAAATTCGCGATTCCCGATGCGACGGAAGCAAAAACAGTGAGCGATATTTTACCTGGAGAAATCGGACAAGTACTTTATGAAGGTTGCTTTTGGCAGGCTCGTTGTGCAGATAAAACGTCGGCGATTATTGGCGAGCAAAGAGTTTATGTATTGCGTCGAGAAGGAAATACTTTAATAATCGCTCCCGAATCGATGTTTAATCCTTAACTTACAAATTTTTATTGTTCATATCCAGTTCAAATTGATTGATTAGGAGATTGCATCATGGATTATTTACTGTTGTTGGCATTTATGGCTATTACTGGTACGGCTACCCTCGCTGGCAGTGTCAAGATTATCAATCAAGGAGACGAAGCTTTAGTAGAATTCCTCGGCAGATACGATGGCAAAAAATTAGAACCAGGATTGAATTTTATCACGCCTTTTTTATCAAATGTTGTTTATAAAGAAACTACTCGCGAAAAGGTTTTAGAAATTACGCCGCAAACCTGCATTACTCGCGATAACGTTTCTATAAGTGTAGATGCGGTGGTTTATTGGCGAGTGATCGATATTGAGAAAGCTTATTACAAAGTGCAAAATCTCCAATCAGCTATAGTCAATTTAGTACTAACGCAAATTCGCGCTGAAATCGGCAACCTTCAACTAAATGAAACTCTCACTGCTCGAACTACGATTAATAAAACTTTGTTGCGAGAATTAGATACTGCTACGGAACCTTGGGGTGTGAAGGTAACGCGGGTAGAATTGCGAGAAATCGTTCCTTCTAAAACCGTGCAAGGTGCGATGGAATTGCAAATGTCTGCGGAACGAAAAAAACAAGCTGCGATTCTCTCATCGGAAGGGGAAAGAGAAGCGGCGGTGAATGCAGCGAGAGGGGAAGCAGAAGCCCAACTCATCGAAGCAGAATCACGTCAAAAAGCAGCGATTTTAGAAGCAGAAGCGCAACAAAAACAGCAAATTTTAAAGGCGCAAGCTACGGCAGCGGCGATGGAAATTATTGGTAAAAAGTTGAATACCGATGCTAATGCTGGTAGGGCTTTGCAGTTTTTATTGGCGCAGAATTATCTGGAAATGGGAATGAAGATTGGTAGCAGTGGCAGCAGTAAGGTAATGTTTGTCGATCCGCGCAGCATTCCATCTACTTTAGAGGGAATTGGCTCAATTGTCGAAGAGTCGAGTAATGGAGTTGTCAAACAGGTTTCTTAAGTTTGTGCCTATAAACCCGGTTTCTTCAAGAAACCGGGTTTATATCTAATTAACAAGTCGATGATATCTCAAAGAAGTCAGTTAAGAACTCGGTAAAGCATCTGCGTAAATAGGAAATATCAAGAGTTTGGGAGAGCGCCATGCAACTTAACAATAGATTTGATGTAAAAATCGTTCCGAGCGATAACTATGCACTGGCAATTCGTAATTCAAGCAAAATTCAACATAAAATAAATTGGCAATCATTAATCAAAATTATGTTATGCGCTATTTCATTACTAATAACCTTTGCCTTACCAGCAGTAGCTTGTGGTGGATTCCCCAATAATGTTGCATTTTCTTATGAACTTTTTACGCTACCTGCGATCGCATCAATTTATTCATTTGGAGTTCCTTTAATTCCCATCATCACAGCCGAAGCTTACATTCTGCACAAACGAGAAGATATTCCTTACTCAAAAGCCTGTTTATTAACGACTTTAGCAAATATATTCTACCTAATTGCTTGCTTTGTGAGTTTGGGATCGTTTGGTTTTATTTTTCCAGTTTCTTTGATCGGATCGGCTGTTTCGGCAGCAATGTGTGTTTCTTTTTGCCAGCGTATTGGTTATTTAAAAAATATTAGCCAAGGAATGTTTATTTTCTTGGTTTATCTATTTTTCACTGGATTAGGCTTTGCCAACTTATTTCTGGTGGAATCTTTCAGTGTTTCAGCCGATCGAACTCTACTTTATGCGGTGACGGGAGGCATTCTTCTGATTGGATTTATCTTTAGTTTTGTTACGAAAGGTTTTGCGATCGCAAGTTGTTTCAAAGAAAAGCGTCCTACCCTGGCTGCCACCGTCATGTCAATGCAAGTTGGCTCTTTTCCAATTGTGGCGATCGCATACTACATCACTAAGCTTCAACCCTGGTGGTATTAACTCAAAACAACCTTAATTAAAGACTCTTTGTAAAAATGCAAACTTTCAACTTGCTCATCAGTAGTGTAGTCTTAAATTTAGTAGGAAAGGTAACTATTTATGATTTTGATAAACTTGAGTTAAATAAGATATAACTTAACTATAATATGTCAGAAAATTACCAATATCAAATCGGTGGAAGCTTACCAGTTGACGCACCAACTTATGTAGTGCGAAAAGCTGATAACGAACTTTACGAAGCACTGAAAGCAGGCGAGTTTTGTTACGTACTCAATTCGCGTCAAATGGGTAAATCCAGCTTGCTGGTGCAAACGATGGAAAGGCTGAAAACAGATGGAATCGCCTGCGCTACGATCGACCTTTCCGATATTGGCAATCAGCAAGTTTCTCTCGATAAATGGTACGGGGGAGTTGCTTACAAAATATTGACTAGTTTTAATCTATTTAACCCGATTGAATTTATGACTTGGTGGCGAGATCGAGAACTGATTCCACCAGTTCAGCGTTTGGGTGAATTGATATCAGAAGTATTACTTACCCAAATCGAGCAAAAAATAGTTATTTTTATCGATGAAATTGATAGTATTCTCAGTTTTAAAGAACCGCTAGATGACTTTTTTTCCTTAATTAGATCCTGCTATAACAAACGCGCCCAAAATCCGGTATACCAGCGCCTTACATTTGCTTTGCTAGGAGTTGCAACTCCATCAGATTTAATTGCTGATTCTACTCGCACGCCGTTTAATATCGGTTGCGCGATCGAATTACACGGCTTTGAAATACAGGAAGCTCAACCATTAGCTAAAGGATTAGAAGGTAAAGTTCCCGATCCAGAAGCAATTTTAAGAGAGATATTAGAATGGACTGGCGGACAACCGTTTTTAACTCAAAAACTGTGTAAGTTAGTAATCAATCATTCTTCGCAGATTATCGATCGATCGTTCTTGGCAGATTTGGTTAAGTCTCAGATTGTCGAGAATTGGGAATCCCACGATGAACCAGCCCATATCAAAACAATTCGCGATCGCTTAACTAGAGATCGCCAATTCGCAGGCAGATTGTTAGGCTTATATCAAAAAATTTTGCAACAAACAGAAATTCCCGCTGATGACACGCCAGAACAAACCCAATTAAGGTTATCCGGGATAGCAGTCATGCGATGCGGAAAGTTAAAAGTTTATAACCGAATTTATCAAGAAATTTTTAATGAAGATTGGATAGAAAAAGCTTTTTTCGATCTGCGTCCTCATGCAGAAGCATTAACAGCTTGGCTGGCTTCCAACTGTCAGGATGAATCGCGCTTGTTGCGAGGTCAAGCATTGCAAGATGCTCTGAATTGGTCAACAGGCAAAAGTTTGAGCGATCGCGATTATCAATTCTTAGCAGCTAGCCAAGAAGCCGCCCTAGCTCATTTACGCAAAATGGAGGCACAAAGTAAAGCGGAAATCGAACGGCTGAATCGTGAAAAGGATTTACTCGAACAACTAAGCCAGGAACAAGAAAAACGCAAATTAACCGAAGCGAAACTTCAGCATCAAAAGCAAATGAGTATTGCTATTAATATTAGAGCAATTGTCGTATTGGTTTTATTTTTTGCTTTAATAGGTGAATTAATTCTGCTAAAAGGCTTCTTCGATCGCAGAAATATAGCATTAAATACTATGAGCTTATATTCAAAAACTCTATTTGAGTCTGGAAAAAAAATAGAGGCTGTAGTTCCCAGCGTGCGAGCCGGAAAAAGAATGAAAGACTTATGGGGTATGGGAGTTGAACCAGAAACTAGAATGCGGGTTCTGATGGCTTTGAGTCAGGTAGTTTACTCTTTAAAAGAACCTCAACAATTACCAAGTAATCAAAAAAGAATTACTTCCATCAACTTTAGTAGCGATCGTCAAACAATTATATCTGCTCACGGTATTAAACATATCAACATTTGGGACTTGCAAGGAAATTTAAAAACCTCTATAGAAAATAGCGTTAACAAAATTAAGCTGTTCAGCGCCAGTAATGATGGCAAACATATTGTTTCTGCGGATGATAACGGAACTGTCGAACTTTGGCAGGTAAATGGCAAATTAATATTTTCCCAGCGAGCGCATAATGATAAAGTTACTAGTTTAGCTTTTCATCCCAATTCTCGAATATTTGCATCGAGTAGCACTGACGATACTATTAAAATTTGGCAATTAAATCGGCAATATCCATTAACTATCAAATCCCATCAAGGCGGAGTAAATAGCCTCGCTTTTAGCCCTAATGGAGAAATGCTTGCTTCTGGTGGGAAAGATGGAATAATTAAACTGTGGAAGCAAGACGGAACTTGGCTGAGAGATTTAAAAGGACACAGCAGTGCAATCAACGGTCTTGCTTTTACTCCTGACAGTCAAGAACTTGCTTCTGCTAGTAGCGATCGAACGGTGAAACTATGGCAAATTGACGGGATTTTATTCGGTATTCTCAGGCATCAAGGTAAAGTTAATAGCGTTAGCTTTAGCCCTGACGGACAAAATTTGGTAACGGGAAGTACAGATAAATTAGTGAGAATTTGGCAGGTTGATGGTAAATTATTGAAAATTTTCTACAAACATCAAGCGGAAGTTTGGAACGTAGCTTGGTCGCCGGATGGTAAAACGTTGATTTCTGCAAGTTCTGATAATCGAGTTATTTTGTGGAATTTAGATTTAGAATATCTTTTAGTTCAAGCTTGTAATTTAGTAGGCGATCGCTTAAAAAATTACCGCAATTTAAGTCAGCGAGATCGAGAAGTTTGTGATGGTAAGATCGCCGGTTAAGCAATTTGCCTCGTTACCAGGCTCCAGCCTCTAAAACTACATTCCCAGTTTCCACCTGGGAACGAGTTACAAAGAAGCTAAGTATGGGATAAAAACAAAAACCCGGTTTCTTGAAGAAACCGGGTTTCTGCGTCATAATCAAAATTGTATCAATTTCTTCCTGCCAAACTAACAACTATTTTCACCAGTTCTTCTGGTATAACGGGTTTTGCTACGTGAATGTGAAAACCTGCTTCTAGTGCTTTTTCCCGTTCTTCTACTCTTGCATAAGCTGTCAGTGCAGCAGCAGGAATTTGTCCTCCTTGTCTAGCGGGAAGTTTCCTAATTTTACGAATTAAACTATATCCGTCTTGCTCTGGCATTCCGATATCGCTAATTAAAATATTAGGTCTGATACCTGCCACACCTTTAGCAATTATTTGATATGCTTCTTCAGCCGATGCAACTGTGGTGACTTTCGCGCCACTGTCTTGCAACACTGTAGATACCAGTTCTCTGGCATCAGCTTCGTCATCTACTACTAATACCCATAAATTGTTAAGAATAGAATTGCTCGTTTGTAACGATTTTTCACCAGAGGAATATAGTTCGTTTTTATTGACTGATTCGTTATAGTCTTCTCGATGATGCTGAACTGCTCTCAAAGGTATAGAGACGATAAAAGTTGCTCCTTGTCCTTCTCCTGGACTTTCGGCGCGAATAGTTCCCCCATGTAATTCTACTAAATGACGCACGATTGCTAAGCCTAAACCAAGACCGCCATGTTTGCGAGTGATGCTGGCGTCAGCTTGTCGGAAACGCTCGAAAATATGAGGTAAAAATTGTGGTGAAATACCTTGACCAGTGTCGGAAACGGTAATTTGTACGTTTGAATCATTCCGCTCTAAACAAACATTAACCGTTCCTCCTTTAGTAGTAAATTTAATAGCGTTAGAAAGCAAATTCCAGACAATTTGTTGCAAGCGTGTAGGATCGCCGGACACTAAACAAAGTTCGTCTTCAAATACAGTATTAATTGAAATATTTTTAGCTTCCGCAGCCGATCGCACTGCATCAACAGCCGCTACAATTACCGAAGCTACGTTCACCTGTAGCATTTCCATGCGGAATTTACCTGTCATGATGCGGGAGACATCTAATAAGTCTTCAATCAATTGAGAAAGCGCTCTAGTATTGCGATCGATCGTCTCCAACGCACGCCCAGTCATTTCTTCATTAAATTTCCTCGTTCGCAACAAACTCGTCCATCCCAACATGGCATTTAAAGGAGTGCGTAATTCGTGGGAAAGAGTAGCCAAAAAT
Source organism: Leptolyngbyaceae cyanobacterium (assembly GCA_036703985.1). Lineage (GTDB taxonomy): Bacteria > Cyanobacteriota > Cyanobacteriia > Cyanobacteriales > Aerosakkonemataceae > DATNQN01. The sequence goes on along the minus strand of DATNQN010000025.1, from coordinate 66,130 downwards.
TCATCTTTAATCCGATTGGCTGCTTCTGCTTCTTCTCTCGCTGCTTTTTCCCGATTTAGAAGTTGTTCTCGTTCTTCTTGCGCTCTTTGGCGTTCCGTGATGTCGATCGCCACTCCTCCCACCAAGCATCCATTCACAGTATCGGAAATCGGGAATTTATATACTAAAAAATCTCCTAACGTATTGTCTGGACGGGGTGCAGATTCGATCGTTTCCATTACTTGATTATGTTCGGCTACCAACTTGATATTTTCCAAGTAGATTTTGGCTAATTCTTCTGGATAAAGATCGAAACCTGTTTTGCCAATTAAATCTTTAGTTGGTAAACTAAATAAACTATAATAAGTTTGATTGTGATAAATTATCCGTCCGTCTCCATCAGTAATCCAAGCGGCTGTAGGAGTGTGATTCATAAACGCTTTGAAGCGTTCTTCGCTTTCTTGCAATGCTTGTTGTGCATTTTTGAGATTGGTGATATCCAGGACGATTGAAATACCGTTGTATTTAAATTCATCTAATAAGGCAATGCCTAAAACGATCGGTACTCGCTTGCCGTCTCTTCTCAAATATTCCTTTTCATATATATTAGAAACGCCAGTTGCCAAACTTTCTTCAATTGCGCGATCGTCTAAATATTTGTATTCGGGAGGGGTTAGTTTTCTCCAACTAATACTTCCTATCGCCGTAAATTCCTCACGGCTATAGCCAACAATTTGTAGGTAAGCATCGTTGGCTTCCGTAACATTTCCTTTCATGTTCCAGAAAGCTACTCCTACCAAGTTGGAATCAAATAATTTTCGGAAACGTTCTTCACTTCGCCGCACTGCTGCTTGCGATCGCTCTGCCGCCAGACGCGCCATGACTTGGCTACGCATCAATAAAAATAACACCAAAGCAAACGCTACTCCCAGCACCGGAATGTAAGGCGCTAGCCTAGTTTCGGAAATGCGATCGAGTTCCGGCGTAGAAGTGAAAACGATCGTCCAAGTACGTCCCGCTACGTTAATAGTTTTCGTGGTGTAAAATCGAGGTCGAAAAAAAGAGCTTTTAGTATAATTAATATCCGAGCGATGCAATAAATTTTGGCTCTCCACTTTAGTTCCATCGTAAATTTGAAAATCAACATAAGGAAATTCTTCTTTGCCAAAAATTCCGCGCATCAAATCATCAGCCCGAAACGGACTGTAGATAAAACCCATCAATGCTTCCCGACGCTGAGCAACGGTTTTAGGCATCGTACCTTTACGATAAACGGGAACGTATATTAAGAAACCAGCCTGCTTATTTTTATCAATTTCCTGCACCAACATCACTTTTCCAGAGGCTGATGATTCATCTCTATCCCTTGCTCTTTCCATCGCAGCGCGACGCACCGGATCGGTAAACATATCGTATCCGATCGCAGCTTGATTGCGTAGATCCAATGGTTCCAAATATATAATTACGTGATATTCGTCACGCTGGTAATCCGGTTGGATTTGAAAATTGGCAAAACCCTGTTGTCGCATCTTAGCGATTAAATTATTTTTTTCCGATGCCTTGATTCGGATCGAAAAACCAACACCTTGAATACCCGGATAGTTACGATCGAGTTTCAGCCGTTCCACATAGCGACGAAAATCTTGCAAGCCAACTGTTTCAGAAGCCGCAAATAATCCACTGCCAGTCCGCAACACAGTAATATAAGTATCTAAACGTTGTTGAATATCGCTTTGGGTGCGCTGAACGGCATTCTCAAACCTCAGTTCATCTTTATTTCTAGCAGTCAGCGCCACATAATAAGTAGCAAAAGCAGTCAGCAGCAAAGTTGCTACCAAAACTGCATAAGAAGTCCAGGTACGACGAGTTTGTACGAGTTTGAATAGCAAGTTCAGTTTCATATATTTATTTTGACAGCCCCATTTACCAAAATATAGGGTAAATTTTCCACGCCACACTTCCAGAGAGTGCGATCGGATGCTTGTAGCTCGACCCTGTAAGATCGATCTAATGTGGGGATCGGTTTGTTAAACATAGTTTCCCACGAATAAGGTCAGGGAAACTATTATCTTTGGTTAAATTGACCTCGAAAATCGCTCATTTTTAGAAAAACTTCTTTTTGACCGGAAAAAAAGGGTTTCAAGCCTCCCCTTTCCAGGGGTATCATCAAAGAAATTCTCGCTTATTTTAAGCTAGGCCCGATCGTTGCCCAGCCAATCTAAAATCTAAAATCTAAAATCTAAAATCGAATGACTTAACTGTTCAGGACGCTTGCCAATCTTTCATCCCAAAAGTACGTCTGAATATCCACTGCATAAAACCGGGGAACAAATTGTAAGCCGTTTTCGATAGATTTGCAGAACCTACGAACACCTCAGACCGTCTATATTTCACCGCCTGCCAAATCGCTTGCGCCACATCTTCAGGCTTTTCTAGAAAAGGAGATTTCAGAGCCTTCTCTACTAAGTCGCGACGCTCTTGCACATCCTGTTGATTATTACCCCGAAAAATTGCCCGCTCCATTAAACTAGTCTTAATAAAATTGGGATGAACGGCGCATACTTGAATGCCTTTAGGTGCTAATTCTCCGTGCAGTGCTTCGGTTAATCCAGTTACCGCATATTTACTAGTCGTGTATGGTATTTGATAAGCAATTGGCACTTTACCGCCAATCGAACCAACATTCACAATAGTTCCCTTAGCTCTTGCTAAAAAATGGGGCAAAATAGCATCAATTGTATGAATATATCCCCAAAGATTAGTATCGATAATTGCGTGCCAATCTTCCAGAGAACAATCTTCTACCGAACCTAAAAGATAGATACCTGCATTGTTTATTAGTACATCGATCGAGCCAAAGCGATCGATCGCTTTATCGATCAGATTATTCACTTGTTCCGGATCTGTTACATCTGTCGGAACTGCTAAAGCTGCTGTTCCTTGCTCTTCTATTTCCTGCGCTGCTATTAACAAGCGATCGGCCTGACGCGCTGCCAGTACTATATTATACCCATGACGGGCAAACAAAAGTGCAGTTGCTTTGCCGATGCCTTCAGAAGCACCAGTAATTAATACAGTTTCAGCCATTTTTTTACTCTAAAAATTCTATTTTTTCTTTTTCTCTACCAGTTTGATCAAAAAATTTCTTCATAGCTTCTAACCTTTGTCGGATTTTTAATAAAAATCATTTATACTTTATCACCAAAGGATGATTAAAGCCTTATTTGTATTTGACAAGATAGAGTTAAACAATTCGATTTTAGTTTTTAAACTCTTTTTAAGAAAACATCTCATCACGAAATCCAAACAAAATCTAAAATCGAAAATCCAAAATCGAATATTGCCAGGATTGGAGGGCAAAACAAATGATTAAATCTTGGATGGTAATCGGTGGAATTACCCTATTAGTTGCGCTAGGTACCGCTTTAATGAAACCCCGCGATACTAAGTGGGGTATTCAATTGCAGCGACCTTATTGGCTGTTTTTCGAGCCTGCTATTCCTTTCATTTGGACTGTAATTTTCATTTGCGGAGCAGGTTCAGCTATTCTCATTTGGGAAAATGAACCAGGTAGCTTGAGAACTTGGTTACTGATGGGAATTTATCTTATTTTAGAAATCGTTACCGTAGCCTATATTCCTCTCACATTGAGGCTGAGAAGTTTGAAAGTTGGCTTGATCCTGGGAGGCGTTGGCTTAATGTTAGGGATTTTTCTAGCATTAGGAGTTTTGCCAATTTCTGGATTAGCGGCTGTTTTATTATTACCTTATTTGCTGTGGAGTCCGGTCGGAACCTATACAACTTGGCAAATGATACAGCTGAATCCGGAAGCTGCTTAACAGTTATCAGTTATTAGCGATCGAGAATATGTTGGGTAATTGTTACTGGCAACTAATTTATCCTACTCATCAGTTTTCAACTATTAGTACTCGGACAATTGATGACTGATAACTGATAACTGTTTAACCTCTCATCATGCTTAAGGCATATCCGGAAATTCAGACACAACTAGCTGCAAGAAAGAGGAAATTTACCTGCTCAGCTTTCTAGGATATTACTAGAAAGAAATTAAATTGATAGGAGCGTATTTATGTCTCAGAAAAAACTGGAAGAATTCCCTGCTGAAATTAAAGATACTTTGGCTGATGGTTCTCAACAAATTTTTGTAGCAGCCTATAACAGCGCTTCAGAAGATGGGATGAGCGAACAAGCTGCTATGAATGTTGCTTGGAACAGCATCAAACCATACTACGAAAAAGGAAATGACGGCAAGTGGTATCGCAAGCCACAAGTTACCAACATCCATCATAAAGCAGTTACTTCTGGCGGTAATTAATTCCTAATTAATATTGCCTTTTGATTAAATAAAAATACCCCGATTGAATCGGGGTATTTTTATTTTAAAATTATTAGCTTTGATGTGAAGAGTAAGAGTCAAGATTAACCAGGTTAAATAATTCTAACTCCTGGCTCCTGAATTCGGAATTCTGACTCCTAAATTCTATCCCCGACAACTAGGTTGACCTTCTGTAGTGGCAATTTCTCCGGCTTCCATTAATTGTTTGAAGCGGCGCAGATCGTCGCCAATTTGTTGTTCTGGTTCTTCACCGAAGAGTTTTGCGATCGCAGCACCAATAGCACCACCAGGCGGATCGTATTCAATCACCACTTTCACTTCTGTACCCCGTCCCTTCGGTGCTGGTTGAAAGCGAACAAAACCAGAATTATCAATATCTGCACCTTCCACAGAAGCCCAAGCAATCAGCTTGTTTTCTTCATCTTTGATAATTTCTGCATCCCATTCAACGCTATTATCCATCGGTGCATTAGCAATCCAATGAGAGCGTTTTTCATCAATCACTCTCACGAATTTAAGATGTTTCATAAACCGGGGTAAATTCTCAAAATCGTGCCAGAAACTATACAACTCTGCTGGCGATTTATTAATGGTCACGGTCTTTTCAACTTTCATGGTTTTATTCATTCCCGTTGCTTCTTGCAGACTAGTTTGAGCAGCTACACCGCGATACACTAAACCCCCACCTGCTAGTGCCATCAACGCACCCCGCAGAGAGCGTTGTGATAAACCGTAAAGTACGAGTGCGCCGCCACCAATTAAAGATGCCCAGCGTTCTCCATCGCCGACATTTTTTTCTGGTTGACTAGTGGTATTTTGTTCCATGATTTCCATTTGCCGATCTCCTTTAAACAAATGACTGATGACTAATGACCGATGACCAACTTAATTAATAACGGAATACCGCTGCTAAAGGTGCGTTATCTGGTACTTTGTCTGGCTCAACTGCATAAACAGTTCCACCATTTAAAATGGTTTGAATGGCGGCTGAATCTAACAAATCTTCGTCACCGATTTCTGCTTCTGAATGTAAATAAACTGTATTGGTTTGGGGATCGAAATTTCCCCACTGTTGAACGCCTACGGCTACGAACAACTGCTCTACTCGTCCGTAATATGCAGCGGGAACGGCTTCTTTGATGTCATTAGTTGCTTTCTGCACCGACGCCAATTCGCGATAGCGATCGATCGCATTTTCCCAAGATTGCAAAAACAGCGGTTCGACAATCTTCCAACCTTCTGCTTGTAGCTCTTCTGGTTTCGCTAATTCCGCGTTACCCTTAATTCCTTCACCGAGCAAATGGGGATAGCTATTTGCTTCTCCGTAAATGGCAAAAAGGTACTCTACTGCTGCTAACACTAAAGGTGCTTTTTTACCGACTAAATATTTTTTTAATCCATCGTTAACCCGGTGGAAAAAAGGCATATAAATAGAAACGCACAAACCTTGAGGCTGCTCTACCAAATTCCTCAGTTCATCTACGGTCAATAAAGTCATATTGTGTACTCCTCTATAATTATTTTTGCTGCCATTTAGGTAAAAACCGACATCGGTACTAAAAGAAAGAGTATTCCTTACAATCTATCTCTGTAAAATTGCCTGCTCGTCTGCCTATGGGAACAAGCCTTTTTCAAGCTGTGCTGTAATAGGCGAGTCTAAGCTGAAAATCGGTAACAAGAAAAAATTATTCTCAATTCAAGAAAGAAAAGATAAGTACTTTAACTTCTGACACCTAAAAAATGTTTTTTATCTGAATGCAAAATTGATAAGTACTTATTACTGAACTCAAGATAGATGTAGAAAAAAGTTTTTTATCTATAATTGATTTTTTACCAGGCTCAGCATTTTAATGTTTTCAGGGTTATTCTTGGCTAAAGTTGTCTTGTTCCGAACGACGAAAACAGAAAAATACAATTACTTATTGACGGAATAAACGCTACAAAACAATTCTTTCAAATTATTCTTAATAAGTCGTATTTCTCTAGATATAGGTATCTTTCTTAAGTTGTAGTTTGTATTAATTGTTTCCATTCCGTATTTTTACCTCTAGGGTCAGACACATTATTTAAATTTATTAACTATAAGGTATATAAGGAGAAAAATTATGAACACCAATCAATCATTACAATTTTCTATATTTATAGCTAACCTGCGGAGTAGTATCTGGCTTTTAGGTATCCCATCTTGGATATTCGGGATTGCCGATCGCAGTTTTGCTTCACTTGCTGATGGTTATCTATCTGCTTTAGAACTGGCACAGTTATTTACCGCTTCTTTCTTTTTACTAAGTTGGCTGTGTTTGAAGCCTGAAGAAAGCTTTCAAATAAATGATGAAGGTTCTCTCGCCATATCTCAGCCAAATTTAAGTTATCACCAACGAGAAGTCAATCGATGTCCGACTCAAGCGAGAAAACGGGAGTTACAAAATTACCACCTGATCAGCCAAGAATATCTTTTACCTTTTTCTCCTATCTGCCAAATCTATCATTTGCTTAATTTAAAACATTTAGAAAACGTTCACAGTTTTAGCTTAAATAATTTAAGAATCCTGAAAGTTACTGATTTTCAGGCTACGGCCATCGGTGGTATGGTTAAGTTTCAAACTATTGTAGATTCTCCGCTGAATGCTTTGCGGATTTGGCGACAACCGATCGCAGAAGTAATGTTAATTTTACACGATCGCAATACGGTTGAACTCAATATTCCGGTGTACGGCGATAAGAGAATGATCGTCATCTTTCACGTAGAAGATATAAATAGCAAGGAACACAAGCTATTTATAGATATTTACAGCAACTTAAATTGGCCAAAACCAATATTGCAGATCCTCCTGCATATTGCCTCTTGTTTGACCCTTTTTGAAGACTTGCCATACTTACGCAAACTAGCAGAAAAAAAGATCGATCGCTTACTCTCTTCCCATAAGCTTCCTACCCATGAAACTATGTGGCTTTATCGCAGATTTGTCGAACTATACGGTAGCAAGCCGGAATACTCTTTACCAAGCCAATAAGGAAGTAAAAATTGATCCGATTACAGTTAGATTGGTTTTTCAAAACAAGGCTCGCTTTTTCAGGGCAAGCCTTGTTTTTTTGAAATAGATTTATATCATTAAATTAACAGCTTTTATTCGGAGTCTTATGGAGAAACAACCAGATCGAGTAGTAAATTTAATTGCGGCTGGTATCCTGTTGGGTATGGGTGCTGCCGGATTTTTTGATGGAATTGTATTACATCAAATTCTGCAATGGCATCATATGCTCACCAGCATCGATCCTTCCGATATAGAAATAAATACTCTTTGGGATGGCTTATTTCACCTACTTGATTACGTGCTTACCGTAGCTGGAGTAGTATTTTTATGGCGTGCGGCATCTAATGCTAAATTTCCTTTATTTCTCAAAACTTTTGGTGGTTCGTTAATGCTCGGTGCGGGATTATTTAACTTAATTGAAGGTTCGATCGATCATCAAATATTGGGTATTCATCATGTTAAATTATGACTTCAACAACGGTTGTTGGCAGTGGGACGTTAAGCAAATTCAAGCAATTGGCATTGCTGATTATAACATTGTTGAATTAGTTGCTAGGAATATTAAAAAACTGCCGGAAGATACTCAGGAAGTATTAAAATTGACTGCTTGTATTGGCAACTTATTTAGCTTAAATGTTCTCGCTATCGTTAATGAGTCATCTGCTTCAGCCACGGCAACATCTTTGTGGAATGCACTGCAAGCAGGCTTGATATTGCCATTGTCGGAAAATTATAAAGTGTTGACATCGATAATGCGCTTGAATTCTTCTGGGGTAATTCGATCGAAGGGTGCGATCGCACCAGTTGCCGAGAGATGCACCCAAGTATCGAGTCGTCCGTACTGTGCAATGGCTGTGTCTGCGATCGCATTTACTTGTGCAAAGTCTGCTACATCTGCCAAATGTGCGATCGCTTCCCCGCCAAAACCGCGAATTTCCTCTACTAAAGATTGCAACCCCGATTCGCTACGGGCAGAAACTACCACTTTTGCGCCTTTTTTGGCGAATTGCAGGGCTGTATCCCTCCCAATACCGCTAGAAGCTCCTACTACTGCCACTACTTGCTCGTTGATTGGTTTTAATTCCACTGCTGCGACTCCTTTATTTATTATTAGGGAGAGGGAAAAAGTATGAAGGATAAAGGATGAAGTATGAAGTATGAAAATTAATTGTATTTATCTCCCCATCCCCCCCATTCCCTCAATTCACGCCTTCCCGCTATTTTCAATTAATCTTTTTAGTTGAAGGTACGCTCTTTCTGGGGTTAGGGGTTCACTTTCATTTTCATTAGGGATGTAGAATTGTCTGCTATCTGGGAAATAACGGACTACAAAACTACGGAGCAGCCCTAAGGCCAAAGCCTTTTTTCCTAATTCTTCTGCTGTTTCTGCTAATGTATATTCATCGTGAAACTGATATTTTTTCATTTTTGTCGATCTCCCAGACATGAGGTTAGTCTTGTCCGCAGTCGGCGAAAACTAAGGACTTGATGCTGTGTGAAAACACCTGAAGGTTTGTCAGCAGGAGAAAATTAGCTGGCACTACCAAAGCGATCGCTACCTTGAAAAAACCCAAACATCGGCTTTTCGATTGGATTGGGGTTTTAATCCAAAATCGCGACCCCCGAAACGCTGGTGAGACGTTTTGGAAGTTTCGACTTCGTGGCCTTTACAATATGTAAATTAACTTTTATAAGTTAGGGAAACTTCTACCGGAAGAACAGGCTTAGTTTCTACCAAAAGAACGAGTTGAATCTTCAGTCAGCTAGGGGCAACCTACTTAGTCTTTTGTTAGTAAATTTAACACTCCCTTGCATAAACGCTCGGCGTTTGTGCGATCGCCGTACTTGCCATAAATGGTAAAAAAGGTTTTCATCGATACTTTTGGCAAGCAAGCAGCCATGTTATTAGTGATGAGCGAAATCAGGAGGGGAAACGAGAAGATGAAACAACCTGTTCCTCAAAGTAATACCACGTATAGCAAGTGGGTTTTCAGTCGCGATCGCCAGTAACAACCTTGAAAATCACTGAAAAATAAAGCGGCTATCCATATTAAAATCAAAAGGCTGCTTGGCAGGTAAAAAAACACCCACTCTACCTCCTACTGAATTATCAAAATAAGTAAAATCATCATCAGCTTAAATAAAATGCCCCTTGGAATGCTGATGGTTGGGTGTAATAATCAGGGCATCTAGTATATAAAGGCCAATATTATGAACTCAGATAGTACTCCCGGTCACTTAAGCCCCAAAGATGTAGCACCCCACATTTATAAATGGAGTCGCGAGGAGTTGGAACAAATGCAGGCGATGATTGCAGGACAATTACACGCGATGAGACAATCAGATCGTTCTCAGGAAAATTGGCAACAACCGAATCCTCAGACAGTTAATAGACCGCCAGTAGAGTGGAATCCTTTCTAATCCCAGATAGTCAGGGTTGTTAAGTGCGATGGTTGTAAAGTCATGCGTGCTTTTGATATGTAATAGTTTGTCCGCTCGATCGGGGATCGGGAATAGCATGGCATGAAAGAAAAATTATATTACCAATTCACCCAAAGAGCGGCGAAAAATTTTTCTGTCTTAGTGCTTCCCGTTTCCCCTGTCAGAAATTAACTCTCTCGATTTTCAATTTAAGATTGAAGACGCCAGCCCACGGATAAATCCGGGGGATTGAAGGAAGATAAGAAGATAAAAACTTTTTTCTCTCAACCCCTGATGTCTGGCTGCTCAAATCCCTGGTAAGGGTTGGCGCGTGGAAAACAGATCTAGCAACGAAATTTCCTTACTATACTAAATTTAAGCAGAGATTACCCGATCGGAACAGATCGCGATCGCTTAAGAAATGATTAGGTTAGGTAGCAAGCAAATAGGGAAATCCAACATTTTCTAGCGACCAAGCATGACCGGGACAACACGAGCAGTTTTTCGGACTCAGTAGCGATCGCGCTCCAATTCAGAATTATTTTATATCCTGAATAAGAGAATTCAAAAGGGGCGAGAATATCTCCTCCCTTAAGCGACCCGCTTGATTACTGGTAGCCAACTTTGTTGGGTTTCCTTGTCTCAACCCAACCACTCTCATACCCAGTTTTGTATAAATCTCCAGCTGTATAGGAACGGATTTAGCACCAGTGTCCTGTAAAGTTAATTGGTAAAAAAGAGCAATATTACTTAGAAAGGGGACTTGGGCAAATGCTAAATATTAAACACTGCTAAAATTGTGGAGAAAATGTTTGATGTTTTGCAATTGTTATTTTATGATTCAATAGTGCAAAAAAAACTTGAACGCAAACAGAGGCAATTTTATGGCTGAAACTGCAACAGCACCATTAACAGGAAAGGCACTACTTCAAAAAGTCAAAGAACTATCTCATTTGTCCCGTCGCGAAACCGCTAAAGCTTGCGGCTACTATACCAGCACCAAAAGTAACCAGACCCGCGTAAATCTGACCGATTTTTATGATGCTGTATTGGCAGCTAAAGGAATTGCTCTCGATCCGGAAGGAGAGAAAGATGGTCGCGGTCGAGAAGCTACTTATCGGGTAAGCGTCCATAAGAACGGTCAAATTGTAATCGGATCTGCCTACACTCAAGCAATGGGATTAAAGCCGGGAGATGAGTTTGAAATTCGACTCGGCTACAAGCATATTCGGTTGATTCAACTTGACCGCGATGATGAGCCAATGGAAGACGAAGAAGAATAATCCGCTTAATCGATCGCGAAAGAATTATTCGAGCTTGAATTCTCCAATGGAAGAGAGAGTGCAACTAGTGGATGAATAAGTGGGTGTAAGACTCCCACTAAATTGATTCTGGCTTCTTCTTCAAAGTTGGGTAAGGGATATGGGGAATAGGCAAGAATATAGCTAATGCTATGGGAGCAGACAATTTCTGAAGCAACTTGGTATTAATTTCCCATCCTCAATTTGCTGCGTAATATCCGATCCCATACTTCCTCAAAGGCGATTTGGGTAAACTGAATCGCCTGTTTTTCCGTCGGCGGTCATTAAGAAGGATGAAGGTTGAAAGCTAAAAATTAACTCATTTTCCCCCATCTCCCTATCTCCCCATCTTCCCATCCTCTTTTAACTACAGCTTATTTTTCCGTGAGGGTTTCGATCCCATCCCAGTCATCGGAAAGAGGAGTGCTGATTAAGTTGGAACAGCGTTGTTGCATGAGTAATGCAGCTTTATCAGTTCTATCTATGGAGAGAACTGCTTTAAATTTTTCTAAAGCTTTGACAAAGTGACGATTCAGATATAACTGGCGTCCTTGGTGATAAAGCTCGATTATTTGCTGTTTTTTAGCAGGAATCGGATCGGAGTGCAACCCCACTAATTCATAAAGTTTGACTGGTTGAATTCTTCCTTTTACTCGCACGATATCGAGTTCTCGCACCAAAACGCGATCGCTACAGGGTTGATAAGTGTTATCGCTAATTACGATGTCGCAACCATACATTTTGGAAGTACCTTCTAAACGAGAACCGAGATTAACATCATCGCCAATCACGGTAAATTCCATCCTGCGATAGTGGCCGATATTTCCACTAATGGCTTCTCCAGAATGGATACCAACGCCTATTCGGATTGGTTGGTTGTTTTCTGCTAGGCGACGAGCATTAAATTCGGCTAAATTCGATCGCATTTCTAAGGCAGTTTGGACTGCTCGCCAGGAATGATCCGCCAGGGGAACTGGGGAACCAAATACTCCCATGATGGCATCGCCGATATATTTATCGAGAGTGCCTTTATGTTTGAAAATAGCATCCACCATTGAGGAGAAATATTGGTTGAGCAGATTCACCACTTCTTCGGCTTCCATGCTTTCTACTAAGTTGGTGTAACCGCGAATGTCGGAGAATAAAATAGAGACTTCTTTGCGATCGCCTCCCAACTTCGCATCGCCACTTTGTAACAATTGTTCGGCTAACTCTTGTGTCATGTAGCGATACATGGTATTTTTCAATCTCTTCTCGTCGCTGATGTCATCCATCACGACTAAAGCGCCGTAAACATTATTCGGATCGCTAGCATCGGCGATCGAGTTGATCGATAAATGGACGCTATTTGATTCGCCTGCATGAGATAGTAAAGTGCGATCGGGATAATATTGCTGGCGAGATTTTTCATCGCGACCTTTTAACGCATTTTGCAACCAACAGTTAAAACCACCTTCTTTTAAGCGAACGACCTGCTGAATCGATTTGCCTTCTAAAGCATCTTCTTCTCGAAAACCTAATAATCGTTTGGCGCTGGGATTGGCAGCAATAATGTTTCCTTCGGCGTTAGTAGAAATTACTCCATTTGTCAAGCTGCGAAGGATATCTCGCTGCATTTGTTCTTGCTGCTGGATGCGGATATATTGTTGCTTGACTTTTTCAAATAGCTTGGCGTTTTGCAGTGCTACCCCAGCTTGAATGTTAAATGCTTCCATGAATTCTTCATCGCTGCGATAAAAACTTGCTTTCCAGCATTCTGGTGCATGGGGCCAATCTTCTGGATTGTAGGGGGGAAAATCTCCTTGTTTCTTTTTATTAACCAGTTGGGTAACGCCGATTAATTCGCGATCGGCATTAAAAATTGGCATACATAATAAGCTACAAGTGCGATAACCATTCAACTGATCGACTTGTTGAGAAACAACCGAATCGGGGTCTTTATATAAGTCAAAGTGAATATTTAACGGTTTGCCAGATTGAGCGACTTTACCCACATATCCTTTGCCAACCGGAACGCGCAGTTCTCGAAAAGAACCATCTGGTTGCTGAATATTGGCCCACAAATCATTGGTATCGTGGTCTAATAACCATAGGGTACTGCGATCGGCATTCATCAATTTTTTGGCAGCATCCATTACTCGCTTGAGGGTGGAATCTAAATCCAAGCTACTGGAAGCCAGGGATCTGGTTGCTTCTAAAAGTGCTTCCGCCGCCCGTTGTCTTTGCGTTGCTACGTAAAAAGAGCGAGAACTTTCTAAAATTAAGCGAATTAAAGGACAAAAGTCCGCGAATAAATCTTCATCTTCTCGCTTGAAACCCCGCAGATCGATTCTGTCTGCTAAAGGATCGCCGGCATTATAATCGCTTTTTAATTTATTGACTAGCTGGACGACGGCTACTAATTCACCGCAGTCATCCAATACTGGCAGAGTCAACATCGTATAGGTGCGGTAGTTATGTTTTTTGTCTAATTCTTGAGCAGAAAAAGACCGACGATCGTCATAGAAATCGAAAGGAATATTGATCGATGCCTTTGTCTGGGCAACTTCTCCAGCGATGCTGACACTTTTGAGAATGGGTATGCGAATTTCTAAAGAACCGTTACCATCATCTTTAGCAACTAATGACCAAAGTTCGTGAGCAGATTCATCCAATAGAAAAATGGTAGTTCGATCGGCTTGCAAAATCTCCCCTGTTTTTAATGCGATCGCACTCAGCATATCCGTTAAAACAGCTTCAAAATTTTCATTGTCCAAGTTCAACATGGACAAAGTTCTATGCACGGTTTTTAGCTGTTTTTCAACTTCCGTCAGCTGATGTTTAAAATTTTCTGGACTCAGGGGAGCAAAAATCTCCGAAAAGGTAGATTTTCTAGTGGCTAATGCCGTAGCTGATGAACTTTTCATTTTTCCATGCTGCCTGTTTAAGTTTAAGATATGAAATCTGAAAGATAAAGTATGATGGGTTCGCTTACTTCTTAACTGTATTAGACTGACCGGATATTTTCATTAGAAATAATCAGGAGTTTAATTCATAAAATTCAATTATTATTTGGCGCTAGATTGTTCTGGCACATCTGATTATTCAGAAAATTCAGAAAATTCATGTTATGCTGTTGTTGCACTTATTCAATCTAAAATCTAAAATCTAAAATCTAAAATTGAATGACTAATTTCGATATATTAAAGCTGGTAGAACTGGCGAATAACTATATAGATGGAAAAACTGGAGAAGTTCTCAATGACGTGCAAAAAAATATACTTCGGCAAGCATTAGCAGGTGAAAAACTAAAAGATATCCAAGTGGCAGGATATAGCGGTAACACGATCCAAAGAGAAATCGCCCCTAAATTATGGAAGCTGCTATCAAATGTTACCGGGAAAAAAGTCAGTATAAAAACCGTGCGTTTAGTATTGGAAGGATTAGAAGACAGTAAAGCAGGAAAAAACGAGAAAGCAATTGAAAATTCCTCCCATCCCCCCATCTTTCCACCTCCCTATCTAGAATTACCCGGAGGATCGCTGGATTTAGCTTCTTTATTTTATGTCGATCGACCTCCACTTGAATCTCGCGCTTATGAAGAAATCGGAAAACCGGGAAGTTTAATACGGATTAAAGCACCCAAACAAATGGGAAAAACTTCGTTAATGGTGAGGTTGCTGCATCAAGCGGAGAAATTGGGTTATCGAGCGGTATCTTTAGATTTTGAATTGGCAGATAGCGAAGTTTTTAGCGATTTGAATCAATTTTTGCAATGGTTTTGCGCTACGGTTACCGATGACTTAGAGTTACCAATTCAATTAGATACTCGCTGGAGTAAGTTTTTAGGAAGTAAGAAAAATTGTACTAACTATTTTGAGAAATATTTGTTGCCGCAAATTGATACACCTCTTGCGTTAGGTTTAGATGCGGTGGATCGGGTGTTTCCCCATGAAAAAATAGCTGATGATTTTTTTGGTTTATTGCGTGCTTGGCATGAAAAATCAAAGCAAAGTGATATTTGGAAAAACTTTCGATTAGTCATTGTGCACGGTACGGAAGTTTACATTCCACTTAGTAAAGATCAATCCCCTTTTAATGTGGGTTTACCGATTGAATTACCAGAGTTTAATTCATTGCAAGTATGGGATTTGGCAAAACGACATAATTTGGATTTCAATCATAATCAAGTTGATAAACTGATGGCAATGGTGGGGGGACATCCCCATTTAGTAAGATTAGCTTTGTATAAAGTTGCTCGCGATAATATTAGTTTAGAGAGTATATTAAAAGATGCTCCTACGGAAACGGGGATTTATGGGGAACATTTGCGATCGCATCTATGGTATGTAGAACGAAATCCCGAATTTGCCGAAGCTTTTAAAGAGGTGGTAGAGACGGATAACCCGGTGCAGATCAAAACTGCGATCGCGTATAAATTAAATAGTATGGGATTGGTGCATCTACAAGGAAATCAAGTTACAATCCGCAACGATTTATATCGGCAATATTTCCAAGAACGATTCCTTGGGGGTTAACATGAATTACGAATACAAAGTAGGTGGAAGTTTACCCCCCGATGCGCCTACCTATGTTTGGCGACAAGCGGATCGGGAACTTTATGATTACTTAAAAGCTGGTAAATTCTGTTATGTATTGAATTCCCGCCAAATGGGTAAATCGAGTTTGCTTGTGCAAACGATGCAAAGACTTCAAAAAGAAAATATTGCTTGTGCTGCAATCGATTTAACCGAAATTATCAGTCCAGATATTACGAGAAGCGAGTTCTACGGTAGTCTCACCGATACGTTAGTTGATTGCTTTCATCTGACTAAACAAATTGGTAGTTTTGATCAGTGGTGGGGAAATCAAAAACGGCTTTCTCCCATCAAGCGATTGAGTAAGTTTATTAAAGAAGTGCTGTTAACTAATAATGCACTATTGAGCAAAAATATCATCATTTTTATCGATGAAATTGATAGCGTTCTCAGATTACCATTTTCTACTAATGATTTTTTTGGATTGATTCGTGCTTGTCATAATAATCGCGCCGATCAGCCAGAATATAACCGCCTGACTTTTGCGATTTTAGGAGTAGCTTCACCCTCCGATTTAATCAGCGGAAGAAATCACAGTCCTCCTTTTAATTTTGGTGAAGCGATCGAATTAAATGGCTTTCAGTTAGGGGAAGTGGAACCTTTGGCAGTGGGATTAAAAGCCAAGTCAAAAGATTGTCAGAAGTTGCTAGAAGCAATTTTGAGTTGGACGGGAGGACAGCCTTTTTTAACTCAAAAGTTGTGTAAATTAGTGATCGATTATGAAAATGATATACCGAATAATCATCAAGTTAAATGGGTAGATAAATTAGTGCGATCGCGGATTATCGAAAATTGGGAAAGCCAAGACGAACCAGAACATCTAAGGACGATTCGCGATCGCATTCTCCGCGATGAAAAGCGTAGTTTTCAGTTATTAAATTTATATCAAAAAATTTTGCAATCTCAAGAGATATTAGGCGGGATTCCTGCTGATGATAGTTCGGAACAAATGGAATTACGCCTATCAGGATTAGTTGCCAAATATCAAGGTAAATTACAAGTTCGCAATCGGATTTACGAATCAGTTTTTAATCAAATTTGGGTAGAAAAAGCATTAAGCGCTACTCAACCACAACTCGATCGCCGTGATGAAGAATTCATCAAAACCCTAGCGGAATTAGAAAGAAAACTCCTCGTATCTCAACTTAGTCAAATTGCTGAGGGGAAAGGTTCCGAACAAGCTTTATATGAAGTGCTGCGGGATGTTACTTTGCAAATTGGCGATCTATTAGGGGCCGATCGCGCTACTATTTACTTATTAAATGAAGATAAAACCGAACTTTGGTCGCTAGTAGCAGAAAATCAAGGTAATGAATTTTTAGATATTCAAGTGCGACTCGGTTCTGGGATTGCCGGACAAGTTGCCAAAACAAAAAAAATGATTAACATTCCTGCTAACGTTTATCAAGATGCTCGTTCCGATTTAGTGAAAGAATATGATAAAAAATATGGCTATTACACTTATAATATGTTGGCTTTTCCCATTTTAGATGAAACTGAGGAAACCGTTGCCGTTATTCAACTATTAAATAAGTTAAAAGCCTCGGCAAATCAACAAATTGAATTTACCGAAAAAATCGATAAAAAAGGATTTAGCAAACTCGATCGCGAAAGATTAGCCAAATTTACTCCTTATATTCAAAGAATATTAGAAAGTTGTCGTTCTTCTTATAAAGCTACCAAAAAACTGAGAGCAACTGCTGCATTGGCAGAAGCTACTCGATCCCTTGATAAAAGTAGTTTGGATACCAAAGAAATACTGCAACGGGTAATGGATGCAGCCGAAAAATTGATGAATGCCGATCGCAGTACCCTATGGTTATTAGATCGAGAACGTGGCGATTTATGGACGGAAGTTCCCAATGTGGGAGAATTGCGATGTGATATAGGAGTTGGTTTTGCCGGTCAAGTAGCAAAAACTCACGAACCAATCATTATTCCCTTTGATTTGTACAACCATCCTAATGCTGCTAATGCGAAAAAAACCGACCAGAAAACAGGCTATCGCACTTGTAGTTTATTATGTATGCCAGTTTTAAATCCAGATGGGGAATTGTTAGGTGTTACCCAATTAGTAAATAAACGAAAAAAAGGTAATTTTCCCGAATATAACCCTACTGAATGGCCAAAAGCACCCGACCAATTTAAAGCTAGTTTTGATGAGAACGATCGCCAATGTATGCAGGTTTTCAACGAACGTACTGGGGTGATTCTGCAATATGCGAGAACTCACGAACAACTCAAGCAGTTAACGGAAGTCAAACCGAAAGAAGTCGTGCATAACACTTTGGTGATGCTGACAAATACGATCGGTAACCAAAATGATGATAGTTTTTATCATGCTCTTTACAATATGCTTAATTTTCTTACTTTATCAGTTAGTAAGTTAGTTAATGCAGACTGCGCGACTATTTATCTATTTAATGTAGAATCACAAGAATTTTGGACGTTGATTTCAGAGAATGAGGCAGATATTCCAACCGAAATAAAAATAAGTGCTGCTGAATGTATCGCCGCTCAAATAGTTAATCATAAAACATCAAATATCGTTAAAACCAATGAATTACTTTGTCAGCAACTACTTTACAAAGAGCCAATTTATGGCGGTTCGATTTTTCCTCTCTACAATCAGTCAGGAAATTTATTAGCAATTGTCGAATTAATCAATAAATTAAAGCAACCCAAGGATTTATCAACTGATTTACTAGAACAAATCGACTTTAATGGCTTTAGAGAATTCGACTTTCAGCAAATCGAACAACGTGCTGAATCGATGTTACCAATTTTAGAAGGTTTTCAATCTTTTTATCGAGAAATCAAAACTATTCAAAAACAACGCGCGATCGATACTCTTTGGTCAGCCATTAGTTCCGTTAGCCAGCGTAGTTGGAATATCCAAGAAGTGTTGCTTTACGTGATGGAAGCAGCCAAAAAGCTCACCAATGCCGATCGCGCTACCTTATGGTTATTCGATCGCAAACGTCGCGAGTTATGGACGAAACTACCGGAACGAGACGAACTGCGCTGCAAAATGGGAGTAGGTTTTGCCGGAAAAGTAGCCCAAACTCGCCAAGCGATCGTCATTCCCTTCGACTTATACGATCATCCCAGCGCCGATAACGCCAAAAAAACCGATCGAGAAACAGGTTATCGTACTTGCAGTTTATTGTGTATGCCAGTTTTGAGTTTTGATGGCGAATTACTTGGTGTTACTCAATTACTAAATAAACGCAAATCAGGTAATTTTCCCGAATATAATACTGCTAATTGGCCGCTAGTTCCCGACTATTTCAAGACGAGTTTTAATGAAAGAGATTTGCGGTATATGGAGATATTCAACAATCAAATTGGGATTGTGCTTCAAAACGCTCAATCTGATGATTGACAACGATCTCAAGCAGTCGGGTATCTCGGTAGAACTAAGGATTATATTCAAATTCCAGCATCGATCGCAACTCCTAACCAACTCCCTGTCGTCACTTTTCGTATTTGGTAAATGTAGCCAATATTCCAAAAAGTGAGACGGATGAATAAAGAAATTAATTTGATAACTTTTTTCTCATATTTCGATCGCATATTCGGATACCCTGGTATGTTATAGCAACCGTCAAGGCGGTTAAGGCATTATTAATCGCTGAAACGCTCACTCCTAGACCCTTCTTCCCTAGCCCCTAGCCCCTAGCCCCTAGTCCCTAGCTATATTTCAAAGCAGCAACCGTGCCAAACTGGGTAAAGCTTCACCGTATGTGGGATGGATGTGAACCGATCGCTCTAACAACTGCCAAGTTGCTCCCGCCTCCATCAGGGATAAAAATACATGAACCAGTTCAGCAGTTTCGTACCCCACCAGGGTTGCTCCCAGGATTTTGTCTGTGTCACTGTCGATTACCATGCGATAAAACCCAAGCTCGTGTCCCCACTCGATCGCACGCGCAATTTGGCTCATGGGTAACTTGACAGCACGCGCGTTGATGCCTTGTTTCTGAGCCTGTTCTAAGGTCATACCCACTCGCCCCACTTGCGGTTCCGTGTAAACCGCATAGCCAAGGACGCGATCGCTTCGTGTCCGGTTTTCTCCACTCAAAATTGCTTTTAAGCGGCGATAATCTTCCCACGACACATGAGTAAAGGCAGGCTGTTTGGCAACATCTCCGATCGCATAGACTCCAGAACAGGTAGTATGGAACCGATCGTCAATTTTGACGAACCCGCGATCGTCTAGCTCAATGCCGCTAGCAGCTGCATTTAATGCACTTGTATTGGGTTTTCGTCCGATCGCCACCAGTAAAGCTTCTCCCTGAAGTTGTTCGCCATTACTCAAGGTCAGGCTAAACAGATTATTCTCGTGGGCGACGCGATTCACATTGACGCCAAAGTGGAGATTAATCCCATCCTGCTTGAATGCTTCTGCTAACACCTCGCTGACATCAGACTCTTCCTGGGCGAGGACGCGATCGCCCCGCACGATTAAGTGGGTCTGACTGCCCAAACGCGCTAGTCCTTGTCCCAATTCCAAGCCAATATAGCCGCCTCCGATTACCAATAAACGGGCTGGTAAGGCGTTCAAGTCAAAGAAGTTGCGATTGGTCAGGTAGGGAGTTCCTGCAAGTCCGGGAATGTCAGGAATCAGCGATGACGTACCCGTGTTAATAATTACCAAAGGAGCCTGAACAGTAACATCCCCACCTTTGACCGTCCGTTCACCCACAAAAGAAGCTTCGCCACAAACGACTTTGACACCCGCAGATTCCAATCGCTGGCGAATCCCCTGATTAAAGCTGCTGCGGATTCCCCGAACTCGTTCCATGACAGCGGGGAAATCCACTTCCACCTCCGCGTGGATGCCTAATTTCTTACTCTGGCGTGCCCGACCTGCTGCATGAGCCGCTGCTAAGAACGCTTTGGAAGGAGTGCAACCATAGTTGATGCAACTGCCGCCTAAAGCATCCCGCTCAAACAAGACAACCTTACGTCCCTCCTTGGCAAAATCAGCCGCCAGTGGAATGCCTCCTTGACCGCTCCCGATGACGATAACATCTGCTGTTTCCATTAGCGCTAAACTCCTTGACTCCTATGCCTACCCTACCTGTCAAAACAATTCAAAATTCAAAATTATTAATTCACGCATTACAATCCGTGGGGGCTTGTACTCAGAATTAATCAATTAAAAATTTTTATTTCTTCTTAATTTTGAATTTTGAATTTTGAATTTTGAATTCAAAAAGTTGTTTTGGCAGACCACTAGCGAAGCCCACCCGTAATGTACAGCGTTTCGCCAGTGATCCAGCCTGAATCGGAGGAAGCAAGGAATACAACGGCAGGGGCGATGTCCTGTGGCTGTCCAATGCGACGTAATGGTGTTTGCGCTTCAGCCTGTTGGCGACCTTCGTTCTCGGTAATTCCTGCTGTGTGTGCCCCCTCCGTTTCCACCATGCCAGGATTGATGGAGTTGATCCGAATGTTGCGGGGGCCTAACTCTTTGGCTAGCGACTTCGTGACGGCATCAACAGCCGCTTTGGTAGCACTATAGATTGAAGCATTGGCGGGCGCGAGGGTGCTAACGATCGAACTGATATTGATAATGCTGCCGCCTGCCGAGCCGAAGTGCTTGACGGCTTGTTGCGAACTGAGGATTAATCCCAGCACATTCAGATCGAATTGCTTGTGGAAGTGTTCTTCGGTGATGTCTTCAAGTGGGGAAAATTCATAAATTCCCGCATTGTTGACCAAAATATCCAGCCTGCCGAATGTTTGCCGTGTCTGTGCAAACAGATGTTCGATCTCTGCTTTTTTGGCAACATTGGCTTGAACTGCGATCGCCTTACCGCCTGCGCTGGTAATTTCATCAACCACGCGATCGGCCCCTTCTTTGCTTGATGAATAGTTAACGACAACTGCTGCACCTTCGGCTGCCAGATGTTTGGCGATCGAGGCACCGATGCCTTTAGATGCACCTGTAACGACTGCAATTTTTCCCTCTAGTTTTTTTGTCATGCCTGTAATTTCTGTAGTTGTTGGGTAATATCTGTCCGAAACAGGTGCGAACTAACAAGAATGCAGCCATCCAGATTTGTAACAGTGATGTCTCACATCTGTGCATCCGCATCAGGATTTAAGGAATTCCAGCAAGTCGGCGTTGAGTTGTTCCTTGCTGGTGTCGCCCAGACTATGCGTTCCCCCAGGATAGATCTTCAAAGTCGAATTCTTGACAAGCTTGGCAGACAACAGGGCAGAAGCACCAATGGGCACGATCTGATCGTCATCACCGTGAATAATCAACGTCGGTACGTCGAACTTCTTCAAATCTTCGGTGAAATCTGTTTCCGAAAACGCCTTAATGCAGTCATAGGCGTTCTTATGACCAGCCATCATCCCTTGCATCCACCAGGACTGGATCAGCCCTTGGGAGACTTTGGCACCGGGTCGATTGAAGCCAAAGAACGGCCCGCTGGCTACATCTAGGAAGAACTGCGATCGGTCAGCCAAAAATGCCGCCCGAAAGCCGTCAAACACCTCAATGGGCAGCCCACCCGGATTTGCCTCCGTCTTGAGCATCAGTGGCGGCACTGCGCCCATCAGCACGGCCTTGGAAACGCGCTTAGTACCGTGGCGTCCGATGAAACGCGCCACTTCACCACCGCCTGTAGAGTGTCCGATCGTCACCGCATCCTTTAGATCCAGGGCCTCGAATAGCTCCGCCAGATCGTCAGCGTAGGTATCCATGTCATTGCCGTGCCACGGTTGGCTCGATCGGCCATGACCGCGACGATCGTGGGCGATGCAACGGTAACCATGCGAGGCGAGAAAAAACATCTGCGATTCCCAAGCATCTGCGCTCAGTGGCCAGCCGTGGCTGAAGACAATGGGCTGTCCTGTGCCCCAGTCTTTGTAATAGATTTGTGTACCGTCCCTAGTGGTGATTGTGCCCATGTTGCTCCTGTGTCAATTGCGAGCGTTTGCCAATCTGTATCTGGTTCGGACTGTAAACATAACTGCAATCGAGCGATCGGTTACCGATCGATTGCTAATTGATGGCTGCTTATCTAACTTTCGATCAGTTATCTTTAATTCTTCAATTGCGATCGAGTTTAGACTACTCAAATTCTTAATTTAAGATACCAGTTTACTTAGAGATTGCAAACTTCGTGATATTAACGGGTAACGATAAAGGCAGCCAGCGCGATCGCTACCAAATCCTCAGCAAGGGCAGCAGGAACTGCACCAATCCTTTCAATAGCGGCTATCCGCACCAACCGACCCCCATAGGCACCGACCAATGCGCCCACAATACCAAGGATCGCTCCTACAATTGCCAAACTACTGTTTGCTCCGGCGATTAGCCATCCTACAATACCGCCACTGAGAATCCGAGCAATCAACGCAGGGGGACTGGTGCGAGATGGGATTTGTGGCAGCATATCGGCAATCAACTCAGCCACTGCCAGTACAGCCAGAACGATCCCTATAATGCCGCCACGTACCAGAAATAGAGCAGCAGGGGCTGTGAGCGATCGCAGTCCCGCAACTAACCCAAGGAAAAAAGCAGAAATCAATGTTACGAACATAAATACTCCTTCTGTATATTTGGATGCCATTTTTATTCATAATCGGAAGCAATAATCGCGTTCATAAGATTATTCTTCCTTCAATGGATTGATGATAATCTATCTGATTGTTCTTATTCTTCAACGCTGATTCCAGTCAACTCTGGTAGCAGCATAACTTATCCCTCGATAACTCACATCTTGCACCAGAGTTAGAAACCGGGTTTCTTGCCAATACGCTTACCTGAATTTTTCGTTTAGAAACCCGGTTTCTTTAGCCTTATTGAGAAAGGTGCAAGATCTGAGATAACAGAAGTCAGTAGAAGAAATGCGATCGCCTGGTTGTTTTATAGTACATCTGTACCTAAAAGTCAACTTCTACTGATTCTGTTAAATAAAACTTCACTCAGGGATATCCAAATAAAAAAGATCCAGTAGGGGCGGGTTTAGCAGATAACCTAGTAATTAAAATAAACAATCTTTCAACAAAACCCGCCCTTACCATACAATGCCGATACAACAAAGCTTAATATAACAGGTTGGGATCATTTATTTTTTGAAAGCCCCTCAATGGTGACAAGACGGCGAAACTATTCCCGGAGAATAAGCAGTCACAGTTAATGGATTAGCAGTCAGAATTACCTTACCATCTGACCCAATTAACCATCCTTGCGCTTCCACAATTTCACTAGCAGATTTACGATTAGATGGCAGAAAAGAACGAATGTTTTCTTCTTGTAAAGGCGGCTTTTCATCAATCGTTTGCCTTAAATCAATCCAAATAGCATCGTCATTTAAAATTTCATTAGGATTATAAGGCAACCCACCCCTACCAGTAACCGTAAATTGACTTTGTTGGGAACTATCACGACGACAGGTAGAAGCAATCAAAGCAGTAGCATCCACCACTTCCACTTGCGGAATATTAGACGTTTGTGGCTGAATATTTGCTTCTACAGTTACGTCACCACTAGCACTAATCGCGCTATCTAGAGATTGAAAAATCACCAAGCCAGCACTATTATCGCTTGTGATTCTGATGTTACTACCGCCATTTGGATCTATCGCATCAGTTCTGATTTGACTACCTTCTAATAACACTAAACTTTCTACATTAATTCCTATATTACCTTCAGCGGTACCGGGTGCTGAAGCAGCAGAAATTTCACTTTGATGGCGCAACTGAATACTTCTTCCTTGCAATTGAATATTGCCCCCTTGACCAGTGGAAGATGAAGCATTAAGAGAGCCTTGATTGTTTAAAATCAGGTTACGAGAATTAACAAATAAACTACCGGGATTTCCTTCTTTTTCACTTCTGACATTAACACCTGCTCCATCTCGGACAAGCAACTCTCTAGTAGTAATTGTCACGTTACCTGCATCTCCTTTAGATTGAGCTTGAGCAAGTAAACCGCTACCATTTTGCACCCTAGACGCACCATCGTTCAAATTTACTAAATTAATAGCTTTGTTAATTATATTTGCCGCGTTTCCATCTCCTTTAACGAAATCTTCTGCGATCGATTTTCCGGTAATAATTGTTATGTTCCCAGCATTTCCAGCACCCAAGATACCACCCAACTCAACAGAATCGGAAGCATTGACGCTGATGTTTCCGGCTTTACCTTCTCCACTAGTGATAGTAAGGATTCCCGCATTATCGATCGCAAAACGTCCGGTGTTAATTGTTACGTTACCCGCATCTCCCTTACTGGCAGTTCCCGCAGCCAAACCACTGGGAATGATTGCATCCGGTAAAGTGCTTTTTAGTTCTACCGACTCATTAGCATTGACAGTGATATTTCCGGCTTTGCCTTCCCCTGTCGTTCCGGTTATTATTGCGCCATTCTCGATCGCAAAACGTCCGGTATTAATTGTTACGTTTCCTGCGTCTCCCTGATTGCCAGTACCCGCCAGCATTGCACTAGCAATTTTTACATTAGATGATGCCAGTTCTACTGACTCGGAAGCATTGACAGTAATATCTCCTGCTTTACCTTCACCGATATTTAAAGTGATGATTAACCCATTTGCGATCGTTAAGCTCCCGGTATTAATTGTTACGTTTCCTGCATCTCCCTTACCCCCTGTAACCGTAATCAAACCGCTAGCAGATTGTTCGTTGCTAGAAATTCCTTTCAGTTCCACCGACTCGGAAGCGTTGATAGTCAAGTCTCCTACCCTACCATCTCCAGTGCTGACCGTTCCGACTCCCCCGTTCTGAAGAACGAGCCTTCTAGTATTAATAGTTACATTGCTAGCACTGCCAGTACCGTAAGTAGTCGCCACCAATCTACTCACGGACTGATTATCAGGTGCTTTTCCCAACAATTCCACCGTTTCAGATGTTGTTACTACTAAATTTCCGGCTGTTTCTGACCCCAAAGTATTAGTAACAATTTGGGAAGCATCCGTTAATGTTAAGCGCCTCCCACGCACTTGAATATCCCCTGCACCTTCACCGCTTGCAAAAGCCCAAGATTGTTTTTCCAGCTGGATATTGCCAAAATTCTGCACTCTTTCATATCCTAATGACCAACCAGAATTAGTAGGATTTAAAGTTACTAAACCAGACCCGGTAACGCTTCCTAATTCAATTCTTCCGGAGGGTGCTTTTATAATTCCTCCTTGTAGGGTTACATCACCGCCAACTAAAGCGATAGTTCGCTTAGGTTGTACCTGCAAACCAATCGGACTGTTTAAAAATGCTAGTTCTCTAGCAATTCCTTGTTCGTTGGTTTCTTCTAAAGTTGATTCCGGTAATAATAGACCTTCACCTTGTACGATGATATTTCCTGAATTGGCTCCGTATTGTAACCCAGTCGGTATGCTAACTGTTAATAAAGGTGCAGTTTGGGTAGCAGTTGCGCTAAATTGAGTTCCATCAGTAAAGTTGATGCTATTTGCCGTACTTGCTAAAAACGAGCCACCAATATTTAAACGTGCATTTCCACCAAAAATTATTCCGTTGGGATTTAATAAAAATAAGTTAGCACTTCCATTGGCACGAATTAACCCATCAATATTAGAAATTGCGTTACCCGTCACCCGACTAAATATATTTTGAATATTGATTGCATTATTAAAAAATACCGTGCCACCAGTAGGAATAGAAAATTCTCTAAAACTGTGAAATAAATTACTACCCGTTGTTGTTCCTCCCTCAATTAAATTAACATTTCCTTGTGGCGTAACAATCGAATTATCTGGCAAAGTAGCATCTGGTACAATTTGTGCCGTAGTTGGGTTAGCAATTAAAAGTGATGCCCCTGTAATACCTAATGCAGACCAAATAAAGCAAGAATATTTTTTCATTAGATAAAAGTAATAAGTAGTAGGTAATGGACAATAATTACATTATCCACCATCTACTACCTATTTCAGGAAGTCTTAAGTATAGCTAGCACCAAGTAAGTTATAAATAACCTTTGAAAAAATCTTCACCCCATGCTTGATTAATTCATCAGGGAAATCGTAATCGCAATTATGCAATTGAGGATATTTTTCTCCCGCACCTAAACCGAAATATGCTCCTTTATAATGGCGGGTGTAATGGCCGAAATCTTCCGACCAACGGAAAGGCTTTTCTACTTCAATGCAATGATAATTGCAATCAGCAACCGCTTGATGGACAATTTTTACAGCTTCTTGATGATTCACCGTAGCTGGGAATTCTTCTGTCCAAGAGATTTCTACATCTAGGTTATAATTTTTCGCTGCCGTCTCTACTAAATCTATTGCTTTTTGAGTTAAAACTGCCATATCAGCATCTTGATAACTTCTCAAAGTAGCCATCACTTCTGCTTCACCGGGAGTCGTACCAAAAGCTACTTCACCTAATCTGCTATGAATAACTGTAAGTAATACAAAATCTTGGAAAAATTCTTGTCTTGATGGTAACTTAGTTAATTCCGTGATAATTTCTGCTACTGCTAAAGCCGGACTATTGCCATCTTCCGGGTGCGCTGCATGAGAAGTTGCTCCTTTTAATTTAACAATCATTCCTTTAGAAGCTGCCGCAAAAGTGCCTGATTTGATTAGCACGCTACCAAAAGGATATTGAGGTAGATTATGCAAGCCAAAAATATAATCTGGTGCTAACTTTTTAAACTTTTCTGAATTTACTATCCAGTCAGCGCCTTCACCTGTTTCTTCCGCTGGTTGAAATAATAGAATAACTCTACCACTTTTAATCGGATTTTGATTTAATAAAGGTGCTAACCCGGAAACTATGGTGACGTGACCATCGTGACCGCACATATGCGAAATTCCCTGACATTTTGAGCGGTGAGAAAATGTATTGATTTCCTCGATGGGTACGGCATCCATATCGCCACGAATCACAATAGTTGGGCCTGGTTTTGCACCCGTATAAATTGCCGCCAATCCCGTTTTGCCAATATCTGTGATGATTTCATTTGGGTTGTGCAGTGAGACAAAGTTTTTAATTTTTTGAGCAGTTGATATTTCTTTGCCTGCTAATTCAGGATTCTGATGAATCTCTCTTCTCAAAATAGTCAGCGAGCTTAACAAGTCGCCCGATAATTCCATTAAAGGTAATGATAAGCTAATCATTTTTTTTACCTGTTAGGGTTGAAACTACATGAGCTTAAATGAAAATAACTTGACTTCTATATCGTGAAAATACGGATTTTTAAATTAAGCAAATACAAGTATCACTAACTATCTTCAAAACGCGGTTTATTTAACAATATACTTTACAAAAATAAATAATACTTGAATTCGTAGGTTGGGTTGAGTGAAGCGAAACCCAACCTACAACTAAATGGTTAAAAACCCGGTTTCTCTAAGAAACCGGGTTTTTGTTTGTAAGATAACTATTCAGTTGTTAATGGCAGATTAACTTTGCTGGGTTTATTAACCGGATTCATCCATTTTTCCAACCAACTGAAAGCACGGGAAGAAAGTAAAGTTAGTACTAAATAAACTAAGGCAACTGCGGCATAAATTTCAAATGCACGATAGTTATTTGATACAATTAGTTGACCTTGGCGGAATAATTCTTCAAAACCAATTACTGCCACTAAGCTAGTATCTTTGAGCATGGTGATAAACTCATTACCTAAAGGTGGTAGCATTCGCCGCAATGCTTGGGGAAAAATTACATAGCGCATGGTTTCCACATTTCCTAATCCTAAAGATTGGGCGGCTTCTGTTTGCCCTTTTTCAATTGATTGAATACCGGCGCGAACGATTTCTCCAATATAAGCAGCGCTATTTAAACTTAGCGCCATGACTGCTGCTGTTAATCGATTGAAACTAAATTCTAGGCCAAATCCTTGGATTAATGCTGGTAAACCAAAGTAAATCATAAATATTTGGACTAGTAATGGCGTGCCTCTAAAAAAGTCAATATAGGCTACGGTTGCCCAACGTAATGGCTTAATTGGTGAGAGGCGGGCGATCCCAATTAAGGAACCACTAATCATGCCTAAAATTACAGAAAATGTGGTTAAATATAGGGTGACTAATGCTCCTTTTAGTAAACTTGGTAGGGCGGCAAGAATAATTGCGATCGCATTTACAGAACTAGCTGAACTATCAACAGCAGTAGTTGCAGGTAATTGTGGCGGTTCGGCATTAAACCATTTGCGATAAATTTGGGCATAAGTGCCATTTTCCAAAATAGTTGTTAGCCCTTTATTAATGTTTTCTAAATTGGGAGAACCCTTTGTTATAGGGATACCATAATATTCTTCTGTAAGTAATTCGGATGTAATTTTTAATCCGGTTAAATTATTTTCTTTGATGGCATAAAGAGTTACTGGTGCATCGTTAATCACTGCATCAACGTTACCATTAAGTAATTCTTGTAATGCTAGTGGTGCGTTATCAAAAGTACGAATTTGAGCGCCGGGAATTGTTTTGGCTTCTTCAGCACCAGTAGTACCAATCTGCACAGCAATGCGTCGGTTGGCAAGGCTTTCTAAAGATGTGATATTTTGATTATTTGCTTTAGTTGCGATCGCTAATCCTGCTTTAAAATAAGGACGGGAAAAATCCACCACTTTTTGACGTTCTGCCGTAATTGTCATCGCACTTACGGCAGCATCGATAGTTTTTGCTTGTAAAGCAGGGATAATGCCATCAAAAGGCAAACTTTGAAATTGCACCTCAAAACCAGCCGCTTTGCCAATTGCCCTAACAATGTCAATATCAAAACCAACTAATTCGCCGTTTTTTCCTTGAAATTCAAAAGGGGGAAAAGATGGTTCCGTGGCAACTTTCAATGTCTTTTGAGCATTGACGGGACTGGTAACCAGTAGAGAAAAGCAGAAAACCAATAAACAAATTAAGCCAAAAACTAAAGACAAGCGTAGTTTAAGAGACTGAAATAACTTGTACATTTGAGTTACTTTGCTGTAATCTGGGTAAAATAAACTAAATAATTAACAGCATACTAGATTGAGTTATGAAAGATACTACCCCGGCTATTTTATTTGAAGGAATCGAGAAAAGCTTTGGTTCTCTGAAGGTGTTACAAGGAATAGGAGGTTATATTAATCGCGGGGAAGTAGTTGCGGTAATTGGTTCGAGTGGTTGTGGAAAAAGTACGCTGTTGCGTTGTTTTAACCGTTTAGAGGCAATTAACGGCGGACGTTTGGTGGTGAATGGGATAGATTTGTCTCATCCAAACATCGGTCAAAAGCAATTGCGAAGATTGCGATCGCAAGTTGGCATGGTATTTCAGCAGTTTAATTTATTTCCCCATTTAACGGTGTTGGAAAACTTAACATTAGCGCCACGTCAAGTATTAGGAAAATCCCGTGCGGAAAGTGAAGAACAGGGGCGATTTTATTTAGAAAAAGTAGGTTTAGCTCAAAAAGCAGCAGCTTATCCCGAACAACTATCTGGGGGACAAAAGCAACGAGTTGCGATCGCGCGTAGTCTGTGCATGAATCCCCAAATCATCTTATTCGATGAACCTACCAGCGCCCTCGATCCTGAGTTGGTGGGAGAAGTGCTGTTAGTCATGCAGCAACTTGCACAAGAAGGAATGACGATGGTGGTAGTTACTCACGAAATGCAGTTCGCCCGCGATGTAGCGCACCGAGTAATATTTATGGATAAAGGATTGGTAGCAGAAGAAGGTGCGGCAAAGGAAGTTATGACTCAACCAAAATGCGATCGGTTGCGTACTTTTTTGAGTAGGATGAATTTTGCTTAAAAGAATGACTTAATGAATTATATGTTTGCAATTTTGTTGATGATAAAAGTGAGTGCGATCGCATATTAAGCTTTTATCCTATCCCAATTCAATCAAGAACGTTATATAATAATTTCAATAATCAAAATTAACCGAAAATTACAACTATGATTGAGATAAACATTGATGACATTCAAAGCGATACTTCCAGCTTTATTAAACTTATTCAAGAGGGAAATATACTTGTTAACAGAGGGGATACATTAAAAGATGGTAAATACACCATCCGGGGAGTGCTGGGACAAGGTGGTTTTGGCATCACCTATCGCGTCAGGGATGAAAATGGGCGACAATTTGCGCTGAAAACACTCAACGATAAGGCAATTGCCGAACCAAATTTTGCTAAACTGCATGAAGATTTTATGAATGAGGCGCTACGGTTAGCGCAATTTAAAAATCATCCTCATATCGTTAAAGTTTATAAGTTACTACAAGAAACGGTTCAGAAAAATAATTCACGTTCTAGCATTTCCCTCTGCTGCATTTTGATGGAATATATCGAGGGAACTAATTTAGAGGAATTGGTGCAAAAGCGAGGTGCAATACCCGAAACAGAAGCGGTACGATATATTCAGCAAATTGGTGATGCTTTGACAGCGATACATAGCGAAGGGTTGCTGCATCGAGATGTGAAACCGAGTAATATAATTTTACGCGCTAGTAATTCCGAAGCGGTGTTAATTGATTTTGGCATTGCGCGAGATTTCACTGCAACTCTCTCACCTCATACAATTCTTGGTACTCTATGTTATGGAGCGCCAGAACAATTCGATCCCACAATTGCCCAGCCAAAAGAGTACACAGATGTTTATGCTTTAGCCGCAACACTTTATCATTTGGTGACGGGTACGTTGCCAACTTCTGCTGTATTTAGGGCAATGAATGCGCCTTTAAAACCAGTAAAACAGATTGTGCCGAGTTTGAGTGATAATCTGCATAATGCAATAGTTTCGGGAATGGAGTTATTACCCCAAAAACGTCCTCAAACGGTGCAAAGTTGGTTAAAATTATTTAGCAAATCTGCCGCAATTCCTCAACCTCAACCTGCAAAAGTTTCTCCTATTCCTGCTGCGGTTAATATTTCTCCTCTCCCACAACCTCAAGTACCTATCTCACCACCATCCGCAGATGATTTAAGTTCGGATAAAGGCATAGATTATCGGAAGTTGCGAGATTTATTGAAGGCGGGAAGTTGGAAAGAAGCTGATGAGGAAACAGTGGAGGTGATCCTGAAGGTGCAGGGAATAGGAGCCAGGTTGGCTGCTCTTGAGAGTATCGACAATTTTCCTTGCACAGATTTACGTACTATCGACCAACTTTGGATAAAATACAGTAATGGACGCTTTGGCTTTTCCGTGCAAAAGCGCATTTGGGAAAGTGTCCGGGGAAAACCCGGTTTGTATGATTATTACGAAATGAAGGAGAAGTTCGGCGATCGTGTAGGCTGGTATGTGAAAAAGAAAGACTACTGGAAACGGTACTGGGATCTCACCTTCACCCAAAATGCTCCCTTGGGGCATCTCCCGGGTTGGTTTTTGGTGAATCATTTCTGGGCGCAAGAGTCGTCGGAGAGGGTGGATATGGGTTGGGAGGTGGAAGACTGGGATGGGTTGGAAGGGAGTGATTAAAGGAGTAAGGTGTTTTTCTTTCCCGTTGAGACTTGTACACTGTAACATATAAAGCTTTCAGAAGATTGTGATTTACAACAGAGGGAATTTCCACGAAGCTATGAGGATTCTAGCTTTCCGATACCTGGCACTGAGGTAGGATAATTGAAATAGATGAGGATAGGATAAACTTTACTTTCAAGGAATAAGCATTATGACATTGAATTTAACTAAAGAAGAAATCAAAGAAATGATTTTCCAGCTACCTGTAGAACAAATTATCGCACTGATGGCAGATATTGAAGAAAGAGTGGAAAACCTCACGATGATGCAGTTAGCAGAAACAGGTTTTCATGAGTGGAACGATCCAGAGGAAGATATTTACAATGACGAAGCCTAATCATACAGAAATTTGGTTAGTGCGGTTTCCATTTAGCGATCTCACTTCCACAAAACTTAGACCTGCTCTTATTTTAGCAGTTCATAGAGAAGAATTCATCATTTTAGGTATTTTCTCAAAAGTACCTGTTGATAATTTGCGGGATACTTGGGTGTTAATTGACGAAAATCATCCCGAATTTTCGCAAACTGGTCTGAAAAAGCAATCTTTAATTAGGGCAGATAAAATTGCGACCGTAAGTGAATCAGTATTTGAAAAAAAGTTAGGAACATTACCATCAGATATTCTGATGTTAGTACAAGAGGCTTTGAAAAAATCTCTTGGCATTGCTTAAACAGGATTTATGTCATTATTCCCCATAGTTTAAAAAGCGCGGCTAATGATTTCCAAACTTGAAAAACCATTACAAGTTAATTCTACTCTCTCAGTTTTGTTAAACGAATTAGCAGAAGAATGCGAAACAGTGCTACTTCTATTAACGCAACTAAAATTACCCAATCTAACAGATGACCAAAAAGGCGATATTCTCGCCGAACTAACTGGCGCTGTCTCTCACTTGCACTTACATACGGAAGATTTACCCGATTTGATTGCGGATGAAATTAAAACTTTACCCGATGAGGAGGATTAAAAATGTCAGGAATATCAAAATATACTTTATCGGGTTCAGCTTTCTTTTTTTTCTTCTTTGTCAATCCCCAACTCCTGTTGAAGTTCTGCGATAGTTTGCGGTTCGATCTTTCCTGTTTTAGACTCTTCGATCGCATCCATTAACCGACGCGCATTTGCAGGCGATCGCAAAAGGTAAACCGTCTCAACTAAACTTAGCAAATCTGACTCAGCTATCAATGCTACATTTTCACTTTCACCACGGTTAATGATATAGACCTGATGATTTTCTACTACCTGGTCTAACAATTTAAACAAGTCATTTTTTGCATCAGTTGGGGATGTGATTTTGTAAGACAGCATTAGCTAATTTAGATAACAATTGCTGATTTTTTTAAGTTTAGCAAATTTTCGACTAAATATCAATTCTAGGAACTTCGCGATCGCCTATAATATGATGAAAGAGGTGAACGATGACTACACTACAAACTAAACTACCAACTGACACCTGGGTAGTAGCGAGTTGGGATGAATTCATCCAGATAAGTCAAGACCCTGCTTATCAAAAAGCCAAATGCTACTACCGCAACGGACAAATGAGGATTGAAACAATGGGAGTTGGGCCAAATCACGCCAAAGATCATGGAATTACTTTCTTTGCCATTAACCTATTCTGCACTATCAAAGCTATTGCTCTTAACGGACTCGATAACTGTAGCTACCGAAAAACTGGAGTAAGAGAAGCGCAACCAGATATATCTTATTATATTGGAGAGCGATCGCAATTAGCACCAACCGGAAGCGCAGTAGTTAATCTCGATAACGTTCCACCACCAGATTTAGCGATTGAAATTGCCGATACAAGTTTAGCTGACGATATAGGAGCAAAACGATTACTTTACGAAGAATTAGAAGTTGCTGAATATTGGGTAGTAGACGTACAAAACGCTCAAATTATTGCTTTTGCTATTCTCGCTAATAATGGCAGTAGGCGCATTACTCAATCTGAAATTTTACCTGGATTACCAATTTCTTTACTAGAAGAAGCTTTACGGCGTAGTCGCGATGAAAATCAAGCACAGGTTGGCGCTTGGTTATTAGCGCAATTTCAGCAATTATAAATTTAATTAAACTTTATTAATCCACTTATTAGCAATTGCTATTTTCGATTGTTAATAAAAAAATTGCGGCTCTTTTTCACAAGTTTGGCAAGCATCTTTACGCAATACGAAAAGCCTAATAGGATCGAGGCAACAACCACAGTAAATACAGTTACCCCGCGAACGCCGTTCTATTTTTTTCTGCAATTCAATCAGCCTTCGACGTTCGTTGACATCAATTCCAAACGCCCACATCAAAGCTTCTTCCAATTCATCATCACCTGGATTAATAATTACCAGGTTGTTAGTCGGCTGATTATACCAAAAAAACAACCAAATACTCTGAGAGAATGGCTTCACATTTGGCCTAAAAAACTTGCATTCACCTGGCGATAATGGCATAACTCTGTTAACGATCAAAGCGACAAGCATGTTAACTCTATCTTGCCATTTTGCTTGCTGTTCGCTACGATTTCCTCCGTGGCTATCAATGGAGTAATACCACTCGCCATTGTCTCGCTTGCAAAACCTATCTTCTCGCGAGTAACCATGATCGGGAGACCATGCTAATACACATTCAGTAAATCCATTTTTCAGTGCTTTTTCAACAAATATCTGGCGACCACGCACTAGCATTTGCTCTGTTTCAGCATAAATGAGAGGATTAATCCAAGGGCGCTGATGGCTATTTGTATTAACCATTTTACTTTGCTATATTTAAGTTTTTCGACACCGCGATCGCTCTTTTTTCTATATCATAATAGTAAGTGCGATCGCTTACAATAAAATTATCCCAATTCCACCGATAAATATGGCAGAAAAAACATCCACCTTACAAAAAGCAATTGAAGTAGTAGAAGCACTATCTCCCGATGAACATTTAGCCGAGATATTTGCCCTTAATTCCCTACTCTCCTAACAATCGCTCCATAATTGTATAAATATCCCTTTTATCACCCTCTTTTCGCCTACCAACTCCTACTACCAAAACTACCACTCGCTCTTGCTCAACTCTATAAATAATCCGATAGCGCTGACCGACAGCCCGCACGCTAAAATAACCTTGAAGGTTATCTACTAAAGGTTTACCTTGTTTGTCTGGATCGGTTTTGAGTTTATCAATGCGATCGCTTAAAGCTTTTTGTTCGCGACTATCTTCACCTCAGCCAGCATTTCCAAAGCTAAGGGAGTCAATTCAATTGTGTATTCCGAATGGTTTGGATTTGGACTTGTCATAGTCCTAATTTCCTTTTAGCTTCCTCCCAAGAAATTGTTTCTCCTCGTTCTGCTTGGACTATACTTTCTTTCAGCCGATTTGCGAACTCCGAATCGGAAAGAATATCCAAAGTTTCTAAAAGAGATGTCAACTGTTCGTAGCTAATAACTGCCATCACAGGTTGACCGTGATTGGTGACGATCGCGAGATCGTCGGTCAACTCATCTGGTAATTCTGGCAGTTTTGCTTGTGCTTCACTAATAGTTAAATATTTAGCCATTTTTTAATATTAGCAATTTCTTGAATAAATAGCAATACTAGGAACTTCGCGATCGCTTACAATAGAATTATCCCAATTGCACCGATGAACATGACAGAAAAAACATCCACCTTACAAAAAGCAATTGAAGTAGTAGAAGCACTATCTCCTGATGAACAAGCTATCCTAATCGATATCACCGATAAGCGACTCAAACAGCAGCGTCGCGAACAACTATTGCAAGAAGTGGCAGAGTCTGAACGAGATTATACTTTAGGTAATGTGCGTCGCGATTCACTTTCAGATTTATTAGCCCAGTTGGACGATTTTACTCAGTAGTTTCGTTCGTTAAGTCAGAAAGCCTAAGCAGCCTTGATGAATGAAACACTGTTAAAATATTGAGATCATCTTCCCTCACTAAATATACAATCCGGTAACTACCAAAAATAATCTCTCGAATATCTTCTTGACCAAATTCTGGAACTATACGTCCTGAACGAGGAAAATTTTCCAGACGTTCTACCGCCTGAAATACCCGATCTACAAATACTTGTGCAAAACTCGGTGCATCTCGCGCAATAAAATCACCAATTGCTTCCAAATCAGCTAAAGCTTGACTTGTCCAGTTTATTATTGCCATTTTTTAATCCGCTTTTTAGCTTCTGCATGAGAAATAATATCACCTGTCTCGACTTGCTTTAAACCTTGTTCGACTTTGTACAAAAAGTAAAGGCGTTCCATCACTTCCTCAAAAGTAACGTCCGGCGACATTTCCTCTACCGCCTTGAGAACTTTATCTTTTATTGTCGTATCTGGCATAACTAAGTGTTCCTGGATCGAACGTCTATAAAATAGATGTTAAGCTATATTGATGAAATCTGGCAGAAAGTGCGATCGCTCTTTTTGATTAATTCGTTCTAAAAGTGCGTTTTCCATTAGGATAAGTAATTGGTTGAAGTTAAATGCGATCGCACTATCATTTTACTCTAATAATTGCGTTTGTAAATTGAATTGAGGTGCGCTACAAAAAATATAACGCACCAACAAAAGTTAATTTATTTACCCCACAGGAACAGTTGTTTTTACCGATTCCCTTTGATGCAAATTCTTAAACCATTGCCCCAATCTCAAATACTGATGTTGCCAATCTTCACCCAAGCGGAGAGTGTAATAACCAAGGGCGCACAAAGCGGAAACATCTGCCGCCGTCCAGTTTTTTCCTAATAAATAAGTAGAGGTGGTTAATTGTTCATCCAAAACAGGTAAAAGTCGATCGATCGCACTTTGATATTTAGGATCGGCATTCTCGCCTTTCAGCTTTCTATACCACAATGCGACTGCATTATCTGCCAAAGTATCCCCGATATCTTCCCATTTGCGACACTCCAGGCGTTGTTTGCGATCGCTCGGATAAAAACTCGGTTCTGGATAAGTTTCGTCCAGATACTCCATAATCAAAGTAGAATCCCAAATCGTCGTGCTATCTTCATCTACCAGTACTGGCACTTTACCAATTGGCGAAATTTGAATGAATTCTGCCGATTTATTCATTATATCCGTTGCTTTCATCTCGCAATCCAAATTTTTTTCAGCTAGCAAGATGCGGATTTTCCGGGCGTAGGGCGATCGCTGTGCATAGTACAAAACTCTGGCCATAAAATTGTTATTTGGTATTAAAATCAACAATTTTAGAGTTTATTATATGCTATTCAATTCTACAAGCAGGCTCTCAAATCGAAAAAAGCGATATTTTACAGAAATCTTTTTGTATTGATAAATACGAGTTGATTTAATACTATATCCATGCTTTTGGTAGATGAAAGCGGCAATTGTAAACAATTATTCTATTCAAAGTAGTAAAAATTATTGCTTACTTTTAACGTAATTACAAAACAATTAGATTAAAGGTCAATATCTTTTCAGATGCGGTCTAAAGTTGCTTTTGGCAATGCCCAAACAGAAGGAAAAAATCGTTGGGGATGGTTTATCGGGCATTTTATTAGCCCAGAAAATGATCCTCGTTCAGCATCTGCTTTAGAAGTGAAATGGGCAATTCATAAAGCAGGAGAAGGTAGAAAAGAATGGGCGACCAATGCCAAAGCAACAACACTTTCTATTCTGATTTCGGGAAAATTTCTTCTGCAATTTCCAGATTCAGAAATTTTATTATCTTGCGAGGGTGATTACGCGCTTTGGTGTCCAGGTGTACCCCACTGTTGGTTAGCTGAAGATGACTCAACAATTTTAACAGTTAGATGGCCTTCTTTGCCTGGTGATAGCAAAGCAGTTGAGGAAAAATAAACTACAGCGTTTTCCATGAGTACACAGAAACCCGGTTTCTTCAAGAAACCGGGTTTCTATCCTGTACGTAAGTTCTGTTGAATATTAGCTCAAAATAAAAACTATACCTTCGCTTTTTGTGATTGTAAAAACTCTGCTATAGCCCGATTAAAAGCATCAGGTTCTACCAAAAAAGCCCAATGATTGCCAGGAATCTTTTGAAAGCGAATATTTTTCAAATAAGTTCGGTAAGGTTTAATTTGAAACTCGCTGCGGTTAAGTCCTTGTTCCGGTTGTAAAAACAAAGTTGGCACATCCAACGTTTCAGTTAATCCCGCTACCAACATGACATCTTCAAAAACTTCATCCCGACATTGCACAACAAACTTACTACCCCAAGTTCCATCTTTTTTTTCTTCCATTCCCGCTTGAAACACTGCTGATTGCAACTCACTCCAACCCTTATATTGTTTGAGTTGACGTGCTAGTTGTTCGGCGGCGGCGTAACTGGGAAATGGCCCAATACATTTGAGAAATGGTAAAACTTTGTAAAAGAAGGGAAAAGTCAGTTTAGTAAAATTAGGTATTTTGCCAATAAAAAACGGATCGATTAACACTAAGCTGCGAAATATTTGGGGATTTTCTCTTGCCCAAACACAAGCAACTTTTCCCATCCAAGAATGGGCAATTATATGTGCAGAAGACCAACCCAAATTATCCATCAGCGCTTCCAAATCAGCGATAATATCCGCACTGCGATAACCGCTTTCCGGTTTACTGCTTTCCCCATGACCCCGTATATCTGGCGCTACACAGTGATAAGAATCTGCTAAAAATTCCCCCAAACTAGCCCAAACCAAAGCATGATCCGCTAAACCATGTAATAACAACACTGGTTCTCCCTTTCCCCACTCCAAATAGGAAAAGTGAATTTGGTTAAATATGAAAGTTTTACGTTGCAACTCTAACTTTGACATAAATTTAAACGAATCCAATTCTTATCTGTGTAGCCTACGGCAAGGCTATCGCCTACATCTGTGTTTATCTGTGGATATCTGTGGTAAAAAATATCCTCTACCCTATCTCATTAATAAAAGGCCCGATCGCATTTACAAATTCCGCCGTTTCTTCATAAGGTAAAACATTTCTCCCCGCCATCTTTACCCCTCTACCTTTTGGCAAACATCCCAAATAATCAGCCAAACGTTCGTCGGGAGTTTCCTTTTTTCCTTCTCGACTAATGCTTGATGCCTTTTCTCCCAACACTACTAAAGTTGGTTGGTTGATATTTGCGATCGCATTTTGATAATCAACTCGCCAAAATCCAGCCAAAAACGAAAACACCGCATGACGGCTAGCCGCATTTTCCGCCCCCGCTTTCAACATATTCAACCACTGTTCGTCAACATCTTTAGCATCAGTAAACAATTGCCGAATCGAAAAATTACGCAAAAATCGGCTGCTTCTGGCATATTCAAAAAATCCTCTACCAACCGGAGAATCGAAGATATTCCAATTTAACTTGTGTTTCCAATCGGGAGTATTATTAGTAATTAAAGGCCAAGCGGGAGGCCCAGATAAGACCAATCCGCGAATTAAACTAGATTCTTTTTGCAACTGCACTAATTCAACTGCTACGGGAAACAAAGCACCTTGCACTACCAGAACTACGGGGTTTTGTACCACATTTTGCAAAAAATAATCCAACTGTGCAGCCCAATCAATCGGATGATAAGCTACTCTTGGCATATCGCTATCACCGCACCCCAATAAATCGGGATTATAAATAGTATTATTATGATTTGTACTATACCATTGCTGGCAGAATCTTGACCAAAATTTGCGGGATAAGCCAACGCCAATGGGATGAATCAGTAACAGAGAAACACCATTATTACTGTCTGGTTTATGCACTTCATAAGAACAGCGATAATTTCTCCAATTGTAAAACTGTGTCGGTAAATTCTCTATTGCCGAAATCATCTCCATAGTTATCACCCTTTTAAATTGTTCTCCCGTATTGATGGGAATAATAAAATCTAATCACTGTAGGGTGCGTTAGGCACGGGCTTTGAAATTTAGTATTTCAACTAATAATTTGCAAACCGTGCCGTAACGCACCACCCCGCTTGCTTGGTAACAGATATGAACATTTTACCCCATCGACCCGAAACAGCCTTTTAAATTTGTGAACTACCTAAAACTGTTTCGTTCCAGTTAGCATTATTATTGTTATCCCAGTTTACCCCATCAGTGAACGCAAAGTTTAAGGATTTTCCATCCCGGGGAACGGAAATAGTAGTTTCCCAAAATCCATCATTTCGTTTCACCATTAGTTTATCAGTAACTTGTTGCCAATTGTTATATCCCCAATGTAATTTTACCTGGTTTGCATTTGCCAAATCACCTTGATAATAAATAGTTAAAGCTTTGCCTGGTTTGACATTTGCTGGGTTATAATCAACAGTTCTTCCTTCCTGTGGTTTATAGGCATTTGCCACGTAACGCCGATAAACAATTTCCGGCATATCCATCACTTTGGCATGATAATTAGATGCTAACAAAGTGATATATTCACCCATCGACCAAGAAAGGGGAGTCATCGATTTCGTGGGCGTTCCGGGAGTATAATCAGATGGGGCGTTGAGATCCCAAACTTGTTCGGGAATCATATAAGAATGATTGGCAAAAGCACGCATAGTTGCGAGGTAATTGTCTGCGTTATGATGATTTGCGATCGCAAAATGACCCCGTTCCCCAGTAAAAATTGGCCACAAACGACCGATCCCAGCACCAGTATAATCAGCGCCAGTCGCAGTTTCCCCATAACCATCATGATTGTAGCGAAACCAAGCTTCTCCTTTTCCGGGAATAATTTGTTTAATTGTAGAGTCAATTTCCGGAAGAGAAGCCAAAATATAAGGATTATTCCCTGCTTTTACCCCATGTCTGACTAACTCTAAAAAGCTGGTATCTACAATAGCGCGTTCGTCATGAGAACCGCCACCATTACTAAGGTGCAAAGCGTGTCCGTCGTTGGGATTACCGTTATCATCAATTCGTTCAAAATATTTACCATCACCCAGAGAACCGCTAGTAGTGAAAGTCCAATTTTCTACCATGCCTTGCCAGTAATCTGCTATTTCTAAATAACGCTGTTCGCTAACAGAATCTCCGTTGATTTTAGCAATGTCAGCGGCACAAACCAAACCTGCAATTTCCGCTGCAATCGTACTCGGAGAATAACCGGAATTTTCTTCCCAACGTTCTTGTCCGGTAATCGGCCCGTGCTTCACGATATAATCAGCAGTAGGCTTAATATGTTTAGCATAGGTATCAGCATCCTTGCGATTTAACTGCCAAGCTAACATAATCGGAAATGCCGTTTCATCCATTTGAATGCTATTCCAATAAGGAGTTCCATCGGTAAAAGCATTCTGTAAAAAATGTCCGTCTGGTTGTTGCATAACATCGAACAACCAATCTAACCCACGATTAGCGGTAGCCGTATCACCTGCTGCCATCAAAGCATTAGCAAATTTATACAAATCTCGCGGCCAAACTAAATGGTAACCGCCTTGCATAGCAATCCCAAAAGGCGTGCAAATCGAGTAATTAGAATTTCCCCAAGGATTACCTAAACCTGCCACCATAGCACCAGAAGTTTTATCGCTAGCTGCTTTAAGTGCCATTACTGATACATAATATTGTTGGTCGGCAATACCATCAAAATTATTTAAATTATTAATGTAATTGTTCCATCCTGCATTATAAGCAGACAGCATTTTGTCGAAGTTGTCGCTGAGAGTTTTGGAGGCTGTTTCTTCTGCTTCAATATCTCTATTGCCAAAACCGAGAATTAAGTTAAAAGTAACTGATTTTTGGTTAGCATAATAACTTAAATCGAACATGGCAGTTTGAGCGATATTTCCGTTGGTTGCCGAGTCAAAATGCCAGTTCATCATGTTATCAATGTTGCCACCTTTTAAATCTTGCCAACCATCGCTATGTCCGACAAAACCATTGGAAATCATGCCTTTTTGGAAAGGCAGCGAACTCGCCAATGCAGATGCCATACCGCTATCGGAATGCTTTGCTACCAGCATCGTTTGATGGTGGTAAGTGCTGGTATATCCTGTCGTTGCGTTTCCTTGATTGTTAATCGCTGGATGATATAAAGTGTAAAGATGAAAGTCTCCTATTTTGCCAGCTAAAGCGGTAAAAGTTACTTGTTGAATCAGGGTATTTCGATTGGGATCTGTAAAAATAACTTTGTCGATTTTATATTTACCGTTTTTGGCAGTGTTGGTAATATTCCAAGCTAAAGAATGTTGATCGTTGAGAGTTACTTGACTGGTAGTATCTCGTTTTTCTTCATCTACCCAAGTTTGGGCGGCATCTCCGACTAAAAACTGCCAATCTACGGTTGCTGCTTTATCTACAGAAGGATAGAATACTTGAGAGATAATGCCATCAAAACCCGTAAACCAAACTTTAGAATTAGGATTTTGAGCAGTGCCTAAAAAAGTGAGGGTGGAAGGCGACCAATTCGGACAAATGCCGGGATGACCGAATGCTTCATTGTTAGTAATCGTTCTGGTAAATGCTGCTTTATTTACTATTACGAATAGCATCACTGTTAAGGCAATGATGAACGTGAAAAACCAATTAATTTTTTTCAATTTTCGAGTACCTCGTCAACAAATTGGCGCATTTTATCGTAGTGTGCGCCTTTCCAAAAAATTTGTTTGCAATCTATACAGCGATGGAAATCATGAATGTATTCTTTGGTTTTGGGTGGCAGTTTATCGAGAATCGTTTCTTTGGCAACTGGTTCCAATAAACCATTACAGCGCATACATCTTTTAAATGGCGTAACGGCTTTTTTAATGTCGAAACGTTGTAATACTTCTACTAATTGTTTTTCCGGATTTGTTTGGCGGACGTAATAGCCATATTCTACTATGCCACGTTTTAGTAATCCGGTATCGCGAGTGAGCAGAATTCGCTTTTCACTACTAGAAATTTGTGCTAATTCTTCATCTCCGTAATCATTTCTGTATAAAGTATCAAAACCTAACATTCGTAAAGATGCCGCTAATTTTCCCAAATGAACGTCAAGTACGAAACGAGGAACGGCTAACGGTTCGGGTTGCACGGAAACGTAGTGAATAATATTATTAGTTGCAGAGGCTGGGTAAACGTTGATTTCGTCTCCATATTTCACTAAGTAAGAAAAGTCTACCGATTCGCCGTTGACTAATATGATGGCAACTTCCGGATGGGGAACGCCTAAAGATTCGATCGCATCTTTAACGGAAGCAGACTCTTCAAAAAAATGAGTAAACTTTACATCTCTTTTTTTGGTGGGTAGAAAAAAATTTAGTTCTCCATGAAAATGAAAATTTGCTGTTCCCATAAGAAAGACTTCAATTTTATATTTTAAGTTTATCCAAAATTGGCTAGAGACAAGGGTAAAAATGCTTTCTTCCTAGATAAAATCTATCTTTTAGCATTTGTCTGTATACTAAGAAACGCTTTTCGTCGATCTTTAAAAAGTAAATATCCCCTAAGTCTGATGGCCGTCGTATGAATTTTGTGATTCAATTAAATTATCTACATATGTAAAGTAGACAGCCAAACTTCAAGGTATAATTTGGATGCAGCATACCGGGCTGTCAACTCAAGAAGCGGGTGCATCTGCTTTCAGTGGTTAAACCGAGCCGTACAAGGTAATAACCAATTGCTCCTGATGCTATATCATGCCACCGGATATAAGGAAAACATCCAATGGATGGTGAATCTTTATGGCAATTGTCTGAAATAGCACCATTCAGTTAACTTTTAAGTTACGTCCATGCAAAATAGCCAGCCCCGCATCCTCCTTGTAGATGACGAGTTAAATAATCTCCGTTTGTTAGAAGGGTTGTTGGAACCAGAAGGCTACATCAC
Organism: Leptolyngbyaceae cyanobacterium; assembly: GCA_036703985.1. Classification (GTDB taxonomy): domain Bacteria; phylum Cyanobacteriota; class Cyanobacteriia; order Cyanobacteriales; family Aerosakkonemataceae; genus DATNQN01. The sequence continues at coordinate 22,262 of DATNQN010000025.1, read as the reverse complement.
CCAAACGGCGTTTTCTGGAGTGGAAGCATTGACTATCGCCAAGCTATCCCCTCCAGACATGATTTTGCTAGATATCATGATGCCAGAGATGGATGGGTTTGAAGTTTGCAAACAACTGCGTGCAGATCCCGATTTACAAACAATCCCAGTTATTTTTTTAACAGCATTAGATGATGACCAGTCTCGGTTGCAAGGACTGGCGTTGATGGGAGATGATTATTTAACTAAGCCGATTAAAAGTCAGTTGTTGCTCACGAAAATTGCTAGTATTTTGCGGCTTCAGCAAATGCGATCGCAATCCATTCAGCAACAAATGACGGAACAATTTAAAGAAAAAACCAAACGTCAGTTATCAGCAGCTTGGGATATCAATCAAGCTTTATCAGAAAAACTACGTTTATTCGTACCAGATCAATTTCTGCGCCGCATTGCTCCTAGAGGAGTAGAATCAATTCAACTAGGCAACGCCAAAGAAGAAGAAATTTCTATTTTATTTTGTGATATCCGAGGCTTTACAAGTATTAGCGAATCTCAATCAGCGAGCGAAACTTTTCAATGGCTGAATGCTTTTTTTACGTTAATGAATAATTGCATTATGGCACACCAAGGATTTATTGATAAATACTTGGGTGATGCTTTAATGGCAGTTTTCGATCGCAGCGAATACCATGCCCAAGATGCCTTAAGTGCTGCCCTGATGATGCAACAAACATTGTCAGAATTTAATCGCGATCGCGCTCAATACAATTTAACCCAACCGATTAATATCGGGATCGGCATTCATTCGGGAAAAGGAATCATCGGTGCCTTGGGTGCCAACTCTCGCATCGACTCTACGGTAATTGGCGATGTAGTAAATACAGCAGCGCGGTTGGAAGAATTAACCAAGCATTATGGTTGTTCCATCGTAGCCTCTCAAAGCGCGATCGATCGACTTCCTCAACCAGAACTATTTCACCTGCGCTGGATCGATCGAGTAGTACCGCGCGGTAAACAGCAAGCACAGGATATCTACGAAGTACTGCAAACAGCCGACCAACCCTTAAAAGCGGTGCGGTTACTCAGCTAATCCATTTTTTCTTAAAAAATAATGATAAATAATTTCATCTAGATAAACTTATTGCTATAGTTTTGTTTTCTACTTGCGTGATTAGTTGCCAATTTCCTTTAACGCTGACAACAATCATCCCATTTTATGTAAAAAAATAGATAATGTGGAAACCAAAACTTTCTAGAAAATCGTTTTTACTTTTTCTGCTCGTCGTTTCTATGGTTAGCTGTCTAACCATAGGACAAGTGGTACTTAGCAATAGTCAAGTAATTGCTAAAACTAAATCAGAGCAACCGTTAAAACAAAATGTAGAAAGCACCGATTTTAGTGGATTACCAATCGTGCTAGCAGCTAGATTTAAAATCAAACCACCTCAAAGAGAAGAATTTTTACGTTTAGCAAGAATAGCTTTGAGAGAAACCGTAAAAGAACCAGGCGTTATTACTTACAATTTATATGAAGAAGAGAGTGTCAAAAACTCTTTTATCTTTTTTGAAGAATGGAAAAGCAGACAAGCACTTGATGTTCACCTAAAAACAGACTACACGAAAAACCTTTTAGATAGATTTTCCGACTTAGTGGATGGGGAACCCAGCATTAAAGTTTATAGCATTCAAGGGGTAAACTTCATACTGGGAATGTAAAACTAAAACTAGCGCTGCATTCAAAAGATAGGAGAGGGGAAATTGCTCAAATTGTGGTAATGAAGTTAAGAAAACACTTAGCATTAGAACGCATAAATGTAGTTGCGGATTAGTGCTATGTCGCGATACCAATGCGGCAATTAATATCTTAATCAAAGCATTAAGTACGGTACGGTAGGGCATACCAGAACTAGGGCGCAAGATGCTCTCAACGCTTGGGGAGAATTGTCCCTCTATTTAGAGTCATTACTGACTCTAAACAAGGACTCTCGTTGAAGCAAGAATCCCCGCTACTTTAGTGCGGGGAGTGTCAATTATAGATCGATTCTCAGTTACAAACCGAGATCCCTTACCGCATCTGGGTCATTATCAAAATAAACAACACCCTTTCTTTTTTCGTAATCTTCGTACAAAGAAATCATTTTGCTGAGCTTGTCTGGATACTGTTTAGACAGATCGTTTAATTCTCTGGGGTCTTCGACAACATTAAACAACCGCCATTGATTATCCCCATAAGGCTTATTTACTCGGATGACTTTCCAATCTCCCATGAACAAAGCCCGGTTGCCATCACCAAACAACTCGAATCCTACCGCATCATTCTCGCCGTAAACTCGGTTAGCCCTTCCTTCCAGTAGAGGTCGCAGGGAACGCCCATCCATCGGTAGAATTTGATGACCGTTGAAAGTACTCGGATGTCTGACTCCAGCATAATCAAGTAAAGTTGGCTTGATATCCATTACGGTAGCAAAGGCAGTTCTATTAGTTCCCTGCTTGATTGCTTTTGGATAATGAAAGATAATTGGCACGCGAATACCGCCTTCATATACCCGACCCTTAAAGCCAAAGAAAGGCGTTGCGCTGACATCAGCCCATCCCTTGCCATAAGCGACGAAGGAGTTTGCATTACCGATATTTTCGTAGCTGTTATCGATACCTTCCTTCTTAAACCACTCCTCGAATTCCTTATGTCCGGCAGCAAAATCATGGGAGGCTGCACCGTTATCGGACATAAATACGAAGATGGTGTTTTCGTACTCGCCGATATTCTTCAAGTGCTGAATCAATCGACCAATATTGCCATCCAGATTATCAACCATCGCTGCATAGATGGCCATCAGCTTGGCATTATATTTCTTCTCCTGGGGGGTTAGGCTATCCCAAGCTTTAGCGCTAGCATCTCTGGGTGGCAATGACAGATTATTGGGAATAATGCCTAGTTGCTTCAAACGCTCAAAGCGCTGTTCCCGAATTTTATCCCAGCCAATATCGTACTTGCCCATGTACTTCCTGATGTACTCTTGGGGCGCTTGCAAGGGATCGTGGGGAGAAGTGTAAGCAGCGTAGATGAAGAAAGGTTTATTATCTCCACGACCCTTATTAATGAATTCGATCAGTTTGTCCGTATAAAAATTAGCTGAGAAGAAATTCTTGGGCAAATCGACGGATTTGCCATTGTCTATGTAGGTCGCTACCGGGCTAGCTGGATGATATCCCATTTGAGTAAAATGAGCAGCCGCACCTTGCACGAGAATGAAGGAATCCTTGAAACCCCTGCCCGAAGGCAAATGTTCCGGCTCGTGACCTAAATGCCACTTACCCGCCATATAAGTGTTGTAGCCACTATCTTTTAAAAGTTCAGCTATGCTGGTAACGCGATCGTTCAAATACCCTTCATAACCGGGTTTACCTTTCTGACGCGGACTGACATCTTCACCCATCGTACCAAGGCCATTTTGGTGATTATCCACCCCACTCAAGAGCATCGCACGACTGGGAGAGCAAGCAGCCCCAGCACGGAAGTTCGCCAACTTCATGCCATCTTTTGCTAAAGCATCAATGTTCGGTGTAGAAATTTCTCCACCAAATGCGCCAACATCAGAAAAACCCATATCATCGGCAAGTATTACAACAATATTAGGCGGCTTTCTGGCAGTCTGGCTTTGAGCTTCGGAAGTTTTTTTCCAAGTTGAAAAGCCAATAAAGGTAAACGAAGTTAAACCTACAAGTAAGAAAAATTGAGAAATGCGTTTGTATTTCATAGTGGGAGTAATATTTTGTTTGCTTGATAGGGAAAAAGTTGTGATTTATTTTACTCTGCGATCGCTATGTTATCGAGAATAAATTGCCCAAAGCCGACCGTAAATTATGGAAACATAAGCATTACTCCTAAAAAATAATTGAATATTAATCAAGCTTGGCTTGCCGCATTCAAGCTAGGTTCTGGTAAAGGTATAATACCCCCATTCGCTACCCAATTCGCACATTCTAGCCCTAGCTTTTCAACAACCAATTTTTCATATTCCGTTACTTTTTCAGCAGGTAACAGTTCTTGCCAACAGCCATTTTTACCTTTGCCAAAAAACTTTTGAGGCAAAAATCCCACAGGCTGAAATTTTTCCCAATATTCTTTCATATATTCAAGAGAAGATTGCTCCATGACGATCTCTTTTTTAGCATCATCAAATTCAATCCCTAAAAAATTAGCAATTTTCTCCACTTCCTTTAATTTATCTTTAATTAAATCACCGTAGTGGATAAAAAGCACATTGGGCAAGTGTCTGGCGTTCCACCAACCAGTCGTGTGTTCCCAAAACGGCCATAAAAAACCATTTTCTAACCATTTATCCCAAAACTCTAAAAAAGGTTCCATTTCTGTTACTTCCCAAAATTCCGGATCGTAACCCACTCGAAAATTATAGAGAGATAAAGCAACATCTCTGCCGTCTCTTACCAGATAGATGTATTTCCATTCTGGATGATATGGCATCGCTTCAAAAGGTACGTGGGTCTTTAAAAATCTAGGCTCTGGTAAATTGTTGATATGAGCCATTTTATGCTCTAAAGAAGTATAGTCCGGATCGGGCCATAATTCTATCCAAGGGCTTAAATCATGAAGATACTTGAAATTTTTAAAATCGCTGTTTCCATAAATCAGTAGGTTAACAATTTGTTGAGTTAAGGTTGTACCTGCTTTGTAGCAAGTATTAATAACGATATCTGTTTTCCTTGGTTCCACGTAATCCCAAAGGCTTGAGTCGCAGAACTTATTTTTTACTACTACCCGCATGATTGATTTAGGATTTTTTTCAAGAGGAATAACTAGTTGATATGAGTGAGTTGGTCAGTTTATAAACGAATATTCTACACCATTGGCTTCTATCTAAAAGCTAAATAATTCTATCTTCACCAATCAAATTGCTCTTACACATGAAAATTAGGAGTAAGATGGATATTGATTTCTTCTTAACCATTGGCTTAACCAGATCGCCCTTTAAATAAGCAGCCAGATCTATACTGAAAGATATCTGACTAAACGTGGCTTGAATGCCATTGTTTTAAAAGGGTTTTATGCAATTAATGTGCTTACTCTCATTTACTTCCGTAAAAAGCTAGCACAGATATCTATTAAAACAGGTAATTACTTAACTGGCAACTAGCTAACCATAAAAAAATAGATTGCTTATTTATGTAGTATTGACCCAACTATATTTATTACTTCCTACTTTTCCTACTTTTCCTACTTTTTGTATTTCAAGCAAAGCTATTTCATCAGTTAATTGCCCGTTTTAGGTAAAAAGTCAAAGTGAATCATCAATTAGACATCTCCATAAATTAAAAGTGCGTTACCTGGAACCTTGTTGAGACGCGAGATACAACTTTGCTACATTTTATGTTAAAGATGTCTGTGGAAAAGGAATGAAAAAATATAACTAAGTGTCTTCTGTACTAAAAGAGCAGCTTGGCAAAAATGACGATCGAGCTATCCTACTAGTAAGAAAAGTAGGAAAAGCAGGAACAGTAAATCAGACATAACTGTAATAATAAAATTAAAGGATTTTAAGAATTGAAAACTAGGTTGCCAAAAGACAACTTATGGCATAATTTGCTATTAGGTACAATTATTTAGCTAGTTTATTCTAAAATGAAAATCATAAACAAATCTATATAAAAGAGCTAGAAAAGGCCAAGTCTATCACATAGGATTGAATAAATGACAGAACAAATACTTCTTGAAAGTCCCAACACAGATAAACCAGTCTTAATGGAAGAATTACCCGGTCATTGTTACACCGACCCCCAATTTTTTATCGAAGAACGGGAAAAAATTTGGTATAAGAGTTGGCTATTTGTCGGCAGACAAGAAGATTTGGTTAATCCTGGCGATTATCTGAGTTGTAAAGTTGGAGATGAACCGATAATAGTAACTCGCACCAATTCCGGAAAGCTACAAGCAATGTACAACGTGTGCGTCCATCGAGGAATGCGCCTACTTGAAGGACAAGGGAATTGCAAGCATATCATCTGCCCTTATCACCATTGGAGTTATAACTTAGAAGGTAAGCTAGAAGGTGTGGTGTATCCCCAATGCTTCCCGAATTTAGACAAAACTGCGATCGCTTTACCGCAAGTACAAGTAGATACGTGGGGTGGATTCGTTTTTGTTAACCTCGATCCGGAAGCACCATCATTAAAAGATTACTTAGCAGGCGTACCCCAGCATCTAGAACGATATTCCCACTCTTGGCAAGGATTGCGAATCGCTCATCGCGCTACGTATGAGATCGCAGCTAATTGGAAAATTTTAATGGAAAATTATATCGATGCTTACCATATACCAATGGTGCATGGCCCCACTTTAGCCGCAGATTTCGATTTGCCTGGTTTTATCAAAGGTTCTATGACTGGCCTTCATATAATTCAGGAATACGAATATAAAGTGCCAAAAGAGCCAACCTATATCGGCTATATTTTTCCAAGTATGCCCATTATCACCCTCGAAAGAAATATAGTCGTTTGGCAATTTAATCCGATTAATCCTGGATTGACAGTGATTGAGAAATTCCTTTATCAAAGTCCAGAACAGATGGAAAAATTTCCCCTCAAAACAGATGGCAAAAAACCCTTAAAATTTGCTGAAGTTTTTGCAGAAGATATCCCGATCAACCTAATGTTGCAAGAGCAAGTGAAATCACGGGCATACCCAGTCAAACAACCATTAGCTCAAGGCCCTGAAGATGGCATTGCATATATTCGTAAAGCGGTCAAAAAACTGATGCAAATTAGCTAAGCTCGAAATTGTTATTGTCAAAATTGCTGAAAACGATCGCTCTTTTTTATTCCCGTAATTGACGAAATCGCCATATACACAGTAATGTTGACTGGCCGGATCTTTCGCTTTTCGCTCGAAAATATTATCCAATTCCAATAAGCGGTAAATCATTATGAATACTCAAGTCGCCATGAAATTACCAAGATTTTTACCTCTCCATATAGTGAAAGGAAAATGGAGTATGGGACCAGCCCTACAACCTCTAGAAGATATATCGAAATGGATTGATATTGACGAAGAGTTTGTCAATACCCTAAAACTTAAACATCAACTGGTAGAAGAACATTACTCTAAATTTTTTGCCGCCCTCCCCGGTAGCGAAGCGGCTCAACAAGAAGTCTTAGAAACACTCTTAGAGCATTTGGTGAAATACTTCCCAGAATATTACAGACAAGAAGGAACCAAAATCGAAAACTTGAAGTTGGGAAAAGTTTGGGATATTTCCGATTATCAAGATGCTCCCCTTGCCTTAGCCGGACAACTAGTGCAAGAAGATTTATGTATAATGCAACCCGGTGAAGAAGGGTTCGTACTAACGGCTGCTTTGGCTTTTTTTCCTCTGTTTTGGCGGGTCGAAGAAAAAATTGGCCTTCCCCTATTCAAAGTGCATGGCCCCGTGCCTGGTTTTAAAGAAAAACTAGATAAAACGGTTAATAATTACTTCGCTCATTTGCATCCCGATCGTCCTGGATTTAGAATTGCTTGGGGTATTGTACCAACCGACGAAATGGTATTATATTGGTACGAACCAAAAGAAGGTTGGGAAAAAGAGATTAATGCTGATAATGCTGGCGATATCCTGTGGTTGAGAACTGAGTTTCAAACCCTCCGCAGTTTTCCCAAAAGTGGTGCTGTCCTGTTTACAATTCGGAGCTTTGTCGATCGGATTTCTTGTTTGAGAAAAGAACCGCAAATTGCCCATAATTTGGCAGCCGTAATTCGAGGAATGTCTCCTCATACCCAAACATATCGAGGCATGGAACCATTTTTAGAGCCGTTACTTGCTTATTTGGATCGATCGTAATCAAGCTTTTCGGTTCTTCCCTGGTTAATTATCCTGTAGGGACACGGCATCAGCACATCATCTAGTATCGCCAAAACTTCCTTTATGCCGATTCCCTACTATGATTTGCATCTAAACATTTTGACCCAAATTAACAACTTATGAGTAAATCTGCTACCAAATCACCAATGCTCGCTTTTGTCGAATTGGCAAGTAAACTTTGGCTTACCCAAGCACTCAATGTAGCTGCCAAATTGGGGATTGCTGACTTACTCGCAGAAGAACCAAAAACCGTTGATGAATTAGCAAAACTTAGCGATAGTCACGCTCCTTCACTGTACCGAATCCTTCGCGCTCTTGCTAGCGTTGGCGCGTTTACGGAAGTCGAACCGCGTAAATTTGCCCTGACTCCCATTGCTGAATATCTTCGCACCGATAATCCTTACTCTTTCCGCGACCAAATTTTAATGCACTGCGAACAGTGGCATTGGGATACTACAGGAGCGATGTTTCATGCGGTTAAAAATGGGAAACCAGCCGTAAATCATCTTTTTCAAGTAGATACATATTGGGATTATCTAGTAAAAAACCCTGCATCTCAAGAACTATTTGATAAAGCAATGCTGGGTGCGGGGAAAAATTTTAACGAACGATTTGTTAATTCTTATGATTTTTCTCCTTTTACGAAAGTTGTCGATGTGGCTGGGGGCAGAGGCGCACTGATTTCTTTAATTTTGAGTAGAAATCCACATCTGAAAGGAGTTCTTTTCGATTTAGCACAAACCGTAGAAGAAGCCGTACCTTTTTTAGAAAAACAAGGAATACTCGATCGCTGTGAAAGAGTCGCTGGCAATATGTTTGAAGCTGTCCCTTTTGGTGGCGATTTGTACACTTTATGCTTTATTATGGTTGACTGGGATGACGATAATGCAATTAAAATACTCCAAAATGTGCGACGCGCGATCGATAAAAATGGCAAAGTAGTAATCGTCGATTCCATTGTCCCGACTGATGAGGAATATAATTGGGTAAAATGGCTGGATTTGGAAGCAATGACGATCGGCTACGGACGCCCGCGCACTGAAGCAGAATTTACAGAATTATTTGCTAAAGCAGGTTTTCAATTAGCACGCATCGTGAGAACCGGTACTCCTTGTGACGCCCTGGAGTTGATTCCCACTTAGGAGGAGATAGAACCTCCCACAACTCCTTTCCAGGTTGAACTTGGGAACGAAAAACGAAAAAAATAGCCTTGGCTATAGATAATTATTTCCAAGGCTATTTGAGATTAAATTTAAATCAAAACTAAGATTAAAAAATAATTAAGCCAAGCGGTTCGTTTTGGTGATATTCGTAACTATTTAGTTTCCCCAAAATTTAAAATTAAACATTTAATAAGAAACTTTTTTTTAGTACATATTAGTTATAAAATATTACCTATAACTTCAATGTAACAAATTAAAAAAAATCAATCACGATGAGCCAATCGCAAAGTATTCAAGATAACTCAGCACTGTTAGCTTTTATGGAGCTTTCTAGCGGTTTGTGGATAAACCAAGCGCTGAATGTAGCTGCCCGATTAGGAGTTGCAGATCTGCTAAAAGACGGTGCTAAACCAGTTGATGAACTGGCAAAAGCTACGGAAACTCATACTCGTTCTTTGTATCGATTGATGCGTGCGTTGGCTTGTATGGGGGTGTTTACAGAAGTTGAACCGCAGAAATTCGCGCTCGCTCCAATGGGTGAATATCTACGAGAAGATAATCCTTATTCATTAAAGTATCAAGTGATGATGCACTGTAGCGAGTGCAATTGGCCTTTAAAAGGGGAAATGTATCGCACAGTCAAGGATGGAAGACCAACCATCCAACATATTCACGGTGTAGAAAATTATATGCACTACCTGGAACAACATCCCCAGGAGAGCGAACTATTTTTCCGCGCTGTTGGTGGAATTCTGAAAAACTTTTGTCCGCCAGTACTGGAAGAATACGATGTATCTGGTTTTACAAAAGTTGTCGGTGCGGCTGGCCCAGAAAACGTGGCGATCGCGTGGATACTCCAACATAACCCGAAAGCGCAAGGAGTTTTGTTTGGCCCACCACCAGTGACAGAAGAAGCATCTGGTTACGTCAGCGCTGAAGGAGTTGGCTCGCGATGCGAAGCTGTCGAGGGAGATTTACACGGTTCCGTACCTGCGGGTGGCGATCTCTACACCCTTTCTTACACCATGATCGAAGCTGACGATGAAGCAGCCGTAACGATCCTGCAAAATATCCGCAGCGCGATGAATCCCAATGGCAAAGTAATCGTAATGGATTCGGTGATTCCCCCCGGTAACCAACCCAATTGGAACAAATGGCTGGATTTGGAAGAAATGACGATGGGGAATTGGAAAGTACGCACGGAAGCAGAATTTAAAGAAATTTTTGAGAAAGCGGGTTTTAATTTGGCACGCACTATTAACAAGGAAGAAGAAACCCTAACTACCTTGATGGAATTGGTTCAGGCTTAAATGCGATCGCAATCCAGATCCCGACTTGTTCAAGAAGTCGGGGATCTAAAGCGGTAAGTCATATCGCGTCCGCTTGATTACCAATAATCAAGTTTGTTTGTAGTGAGGACTTCAGTCCTCTCACACCCATAATGCTAAGGACTGAAGTCCTTACTACAAACGATGGTTAGACATAAAAAGTTTAAAGAGATAAAAAAATGGCAACATCACAAAGTGCACAACCAAAATCACCGATGATCGCGTGGGTTCAGCTAAGTAGCAAACTCTGGCTTAACCATGCACTGAGTACCGCTGCTCAACTAGGTATTGCTGACGCGATCGGAGATGATACGAAAAGCGTAGAAGAAATTGCTCAAGCTACTCAAACTCACGCGCCGTCGCTGTATCGATTGCTTCGCTGCTTGGCTAGCGTGGGAGTATTTACGGAAGTGGAACCTCATCGATTTGCGATCGCACCTATCGGTCAATATCTCCGCAGCGATAATCCCCAAACCTTGCGTCACTTGGTGATGATGCACGCTTCACCCTGGCATTTGGAATTCACCGATAAAATGTTCGACAACGTGAAGGATAACCAACCAGCAGTTACCCATGCTTTTGGCATTAATAATTTGTATGAATATTTCGATCGAGATGGGGAAGCGGGAGAACTATTCAACAAGGCAATGGTAAATTTGACTATGAATTTTCACCTGCCTTTACTGAGAAAATATGACTTTTCTCGTTTTACTAAAGTAGTCGATTTAGCTGGGGGTCAAGGTGCGTTAATTGCCGAAATTTTGAAAGCCAATCCCCACTTAAAAGGCGTGCTGTTCGACTTACCGCAAGCAGTTGAGCAAGCCGCCGATTTCCTAGCCTCCCAAGGAGTAGCCGATCGCTGCGAACGAGTAGGCGGAAATATGTTTGAATCTATACCCACAGGTGCGGATCTCTATACGATTTCCTACAGTATTATCGATTGCAGCGATGAAAGCGCGATCGCACTGCTCAAGAGTATTCGCCGTGCAATGGCTGACAACGCAACATTACTGGTAATCGATTCGATTATTCCTTCCGGAGACGAGTTCCACTGGGGTAAATGGTTAGACTTAGAAGTAATGTCGATCGGTAAAGGTGGCGCACGCACAGAGGAAGAATTCAGAGAACTTTTCCAAAAGGGAGGCTTTCAATTAGTCAACATTATTTCCGCAGGCACTCCCGTCAGTGGAATGGAACTAGTTCCGATCGAGTAATCTAGTAGCGCTTTCTTAGGATATCTTCAAATAACGAAACCCAACAAAATGTTGGGTTTTGCTATCCATTAAACTAATTCTGTTACTTCTACGGAATCAGCTACTTGACAAATTAACTTCCACGCTAGTTCTACATTTGCCCTTTCAGTTTTTGATTGCCCGATCGACATTCTGATCGTTACTTTATCATCAAGTTTTGTGGAAATTAAATAAATTTTTCCCGAAGCATTAAGACTGTTAACAATTGCTTGGTTAACGCGATCGCCCCCTTTGTGCCGGAAACATACTAAATTAAGGGGAGGATTGACGACTAACTCAAAACTTGGGTGAGCTTCTACCCATTGGGCAAATTCTTGCGCTAAGGTGATATGTTTGCGGATATAATGTTGTAAACCTTCAATACCGTAATGGCGAATTACAAACCAAAGTTTCAGGCTTCTAAACCTACGACCTAATGGAATTTGCCAATCTCGGTAATCAATTACTTGACCTGACTCGGTAGCTTGATTTTTCAAGTAATCTGGCATGATAGAGAGTGCTTGAATCAGCTTTGTTCTGTCTTTCACGTAGGAACAAGTACAGTCAAAATTTGTCAACATCCATTTATGAGCATTGAAGCAATAGCTATCAGCTAGTTCTACTCCTTGATGAATCCAGCGATATTCCGGACAAAGGGCGGCTGTACCGCTCATCGCCGCATCGACGTGAAACCAGATGTTATACTTTTGCGCTAAAGCACCTAGCTGGGGAAGCGGATCGATCGCATTAGATGAAGTTGTCCCTACTGTAGCCGCTAAATAACAAGGAGTTAATCCAGCCTTAATATCCGCTTCGATGCACTGCTCTAGCACATCTGGACGCATGGCATAATTATCGTCTACTTCTATTAAGCGTAAATTTTCTGGCCTTATCCCGGCAATTTTTATTCCTTTCTCTACAGAAGAGTGAGTTTGCGTAGAAATGTAGGCAACTAGTTTGTTAATATCGGTCTTAGTTTGTTCCCTAGCCGCTAACAAAGCTACTAAAGAAGCACTGCTGGCTGAATCTTGAATTACTCCCCCCCCATTCCCCCCAGATTTAAAATGCTCTGGGAGCTCTAACATATCTACCAGCCAATCTAAAACGTGGGTTTCTAGTTCCGTACAAGCAGGCGAAGTTGCCCACAACATTCCCTGTATTCCCAACCCAGCACTAATTAGCTCACCGATAATTGAAGGTGCCGAAATGCCTGCGGGAAAGAATCCGAAAAAGTTGGGAGATTGCCAATTAGTTAGTCCCGGCACGATAATTCGATCGAGGTCTTGAATAATAGCCTCAAAAGATTCTCCCTTTTGGGGCGCAGTTTCACTCAACTTAGCTCTGATGTCCCCAGGCTGAACTTGAGACAGCACCGGTAAATTTTCTACATTTTCTAAGTAGTGAGCTATCCAGTCGATCGCTTGATATCCCCAATGGCGAAATTCTTCTGGAGACATATGGTAGTTCTGCTCTGGTGTCATTCAAAAGCCCCCATCCGGTAGAATTTGATCGAAACTAATTCAATTGTTGTTAAGTTTAACTTTTTTCCTGCTCTTTTATAGAGTTTATTTATCTAGCTACTTGAGTAAAGTTATATCAAGTGAGATTTTTCGGGTAAAAAAGTGTATTCTCTCAGCCCCGGTAAATTTTACTTTCGCTAAACTGTTTTTCCACGACTCAGAGATTTTTTTAAATTAAGTTATTTTTCTTATAATCTAATACTTGTTAACACATTTTTACAATTAAGTAAAATTAGTAATATTTCTATGTGGGAAACTCTCTGTTAATCGTACACTTAACAGTTAAAAAAAGGTTCAGTAGAAATACGGAAGTCAAAAAAATTCTTTATTATGCTAATTATTTTTGTGCTATATTTCTAGACCTGTCTAAGCTAAGCATATACTAAGTTTTTGCCATTTATAATCTCCAATCTCGTACTAAAAGTACTAAAAGTACTAAAAGTAGGATAAGCCAGTTTATATTGACCGTTGTTGTGAACTTGTAGTAAACTTTATCATGATTAGTTCAGCAGAAAACCACAATTTATTGATATCTATCATCCAGAAGTAGAATGTCAAAATACGTTAAAAGTGCTTGAAATAAGTAGTATTGAATGTCTGCCGATGAAATGAAAAGTTAATGCACCTTTGTCTTGCTTATTTGGGTAAAATCGCTTTTCTAGAAGCACCTGAAAACAAATGATGCGCTTTGAGTTATAAATAGTAAAAATAGATGATAGAGAATATGATGGAACAATACCCAAAGTTATATTTAACAAAACCCGAAGAATTACCTCTTCATCGTGAGGAAGTTAGCCAAAATTGTTCTCCGGAAATTCTTGACGCGATCGCTGATTGTACTCAGAAGTTACGATCTTCTACTGATGCTGAAGCACTCAGTCAAATCCGCGTAACTCTCAACCAAATATCTCTTTATTTGCCCTGCCCTATCCATCGTCATCCGATTGTAAAGACATCAGTTGAACAGACCGAGAAAGATTACTATGTCAACATCGTAGACGACTATATGGGCGTTATTCGGGTTAAAGGCGATTCTGGAGTCATATTGCTTTGGAGTATCCTCCAAGCCTACGCTGAGTTACTCGAAGAAGCTTTAACGGCTGGTACTTATCTAGAAGCTGCCCAGTGGAGCAATCTTCGTCATGCTTTTGAGTCAACGCTTCGGTATCTGGGGCAAGAATCAGTTGAGTCGGCTCCCAATCCTTTCTTGATTCCTTTAACTTTATCAACTCCAGACCCCGCTAATTTCGATCCTTTACGTCGTTGGGTTATTGGCCACCATATCTTTTATGTTATTATTCAAAATTTAGTTGTTGCTCTCAATTGCTTTCACACGGAGATTGTCTCTGGGCGCTTTCACGAAGCAGAAAAAGCGATGGCTCTGGCAACTTTTTTGATGTGGGGTTCCGAATCTGCCTTGCAATTTACAGGTGATTCTTCACAGAGTCAATTCCAAGATGTAGTTCGTCCCTCAATGATGCCCCCCCATGCCCCACCAGGGCTGAGCGGTCAGTTTTCCAGAGATCATATATATTTGGTTAAGTTATTGTCACAATTAAAGCCTACTTTTGCCAACTTAAATAGCAATTTAGCGATCGAACATCAGCAGTTTGTAAAAGCTTTTGAGGCTGCTTATGAAGCTCACAAGTTTGTGTGCGGGAAGTTTGTAGGTATTAAATCGCAGAGTTTACGGATGAATTCAAGTTCAACAAAATCAGCCGTTGCTGTTATAGACGATCTCAAGATTTTGCGACTTAAAAATCTCAAAGGGTGAGATGGTATAGTTAGCGATCGCCCCCTCTGATTTATAAGATAAGCTTATGCAATACCAAGAAGCTAAAAATCTTAAGCCAGCAGAGTTTAAAACGCTCAATTCAAGTAAACTAATAAGCAAATTTTATAGCTGATAGTTAGCGATCGCCTTTTTCACACCCCTGACTACTCCAGCAACGGCTTTTGCAAGAGGTCTGTTTTTTATTCAGTACCAATTTTTGTAAAAATTACTAATTTTTTTCTTAAGCCAGTACATCATCTATCTGGCTTAAACTAGTCATTACAGAGCTAAAAACCCCAATCTAAGCATAGATTGGAGAATCAATCTGAGTTTTTATGTTTGGCCATAAATGCTCTGAAAATTTTTGGTGATAAAAGCCTGGCGATTTAGCTACTAGTATAAAATATTACTTAATTTTAAAAATTAAAGAAGTATTTACTAATATAATTACTTACTATTATTTCAGTTTAAGAAATGTTTGAGTTTACAAAAGCAGGAAAAGTAGGAAAAGTACTATCTTCAAGACTAAATTTTTGAAAAGTAGATTCTTACTGTTGCAAAGCATGATATAATCACTTGCAAAGTTTATAAAGGTTTTAATTAAGGAGCAACATCTACTTTAAGAATGAAAAAACAATAAAAAAAATAGACACTTTTGCTAACTAAGGGTAAATTATGCTTTGTATAACTATCAAATCAATTCCTGTTATTGCATAAATAACAGGTGTTGCAACAACGGATTATAGATTAGTTATTCAAACGATTTTAATGCCCGTAAGATGATAAAACTCAACCGCTTATCATGCAGTTGAGTGGGAATTTTTGTCTAAATTTTCACCAGGAGAACATTAACATTATGTCAGATCTCTTGTATCCACAAACAGATCCACTACTTTCCAACGATACTCCCAAGATTCAACAACACGAAGGTCACGATCACGACGAACCAACACCCCCGCCACCATCACCACCCCCATCGACTCCCCAAGCACCTACTCCACCGCCAGTCACGCCAACACCAACAGCTAACACTGGATCTGGGCTAGCCCAATTTGAGGACTTCAAGCGGCAACTCAGCGCACCGGAAAAAAATGTCAGAAAAAGTGTTTTAGACCTAACCCAAGAAGAGAAAAACGCTTATACCAGTGCAGTTGTTAAGCTGAGCCAAACTAAACGTCCGGGATCTCCCATCAGTATCCTAGACGAAATCGTGGTACTCCACGTTGAGATCATGGCATTTGCCAAAATGCCCGGGATGATGCACGGTGGTGGTAGCGGGCCATTGGATGAAGCGGGAATTAACGCAGCGCACTTCGCTCCTGCCTTTGCATCTTGGCACCGGGAACTCTTGTCTCGTTATGAAAAAGCGTTGCAGGAAGTTTCTGGCAATCCCAATCTAACTGTACCCTACTGGGATTACACCGACCCCAGAACCCTGGATGTTTTATTCTCTCCCAATTTCTTGGGTGGTAACGGAACGGGAGACAACTTCACGATCAGACCCAATCCACTAGTTTTCCCCAATGGCCCAGGAACCCTAACGATCTCTGGTGGATTCGTGCAGGACGGCCCATTCACCAAGGAGAATGGCTACCATATGGACCCTCGCGTCCACACTACGATGGAGGACAGCCTTAGCCGGGGCGATCGGTTGAAACGTTATCTCTACAACGAACCTTGGGGACAACAACTGATCCCTAAAGAACAAGTAGATGCTTACATGAAGCTGGATGACCCCAGTTTATTCATCAGCGCTCTGGAAGGGAATATCAAGATCTTGTCCGAAAATGGGCAGTTGGTCAAAGATCAGAATGGCAATATTCAGTTTGACTTTCCCAGAGAAGGACTAATTTTTTACGGTCACAACTACATCCACGATTTTGTAGGTGGAAGCGGACTAGATGTTGACATTCCTTTCATAGTGAATGGGACGATGAACGTCTCTTCTTCCCCTTACGATCCGGTGTTCTGGATGTTGCACTCCAACATCGACCGCAAGTGGGCCGAGTGGCAGGCCAACGGTCATAACGGGCCAGAGTTTCACGCTACCTACAATCCTTTCGATCCCCCAGGAACGCCACTACCCTACGGCCAAAACCTAGATGATAGATTGTGGCCTTGGGATGGCGGCCAGAATAGGCCCCGCTATGTTTTGGCTCAAACCGATCGCAATGGCAACCCCTTAACCGATGCCAATGGCAACCCATTACCGCGATTGGATACTGTGGCAATCAATCGAAACGCTTACGGAGACGAGATTGTCCTGTTAAGAGATCCGATCGATCTAGCAGGGCGGTTCAACTACACCTACTCTTCCCTCGGTACCAGGTTAACCCCTGCCGCTAACTATACTGCTGACAAACTGTTCAACGCTGCCTACTATATGAAGGCTAATGGCGATGTCGCTAACGCCGTAAACGGTGGAATGTTTAGCGGTGCAATGGCCCACTTTGCCAGTAGCGGGTTAATGGAAGGACGCAACCCCAGCGATATATTCGCTAAATATACAGCGGATAACCCGGATGTCGCTGCGGCTGTTGCTAGTGGTGTTTTCAAAAGTGGCTTCGACCATTGGATCAAAGTTGGTTCAAAAGAAGCTCGCGGATTGACCAAAGAGTTGTCAGGGCTAGAAGAAATTTATAAAATTCTCAACCCAGATGTCGCTCAAGCGATCGGACAAGGTTTGTTTGGCAGCGGTCTAGAACACCTGTTCCGTGCTGGAATGTCTGAAGGGCGTACCAATGTCTTCTCTGTATATAATGTCATCGCCGAAAACTTTGACTCCGCTTACTACGAATACAAAAATCCAGATGTAGCAGCCGCCGTTGCCCGAGGCGATTTCATTTCCTCCCTAGCACATTTCGTCAGACATGGAATGTTCGAGGGACGCGATCCCAGCCGTCTGTTCAACGGAACCACTTATGGTGCCACCAACCCCGACGTACAAGCAGCCGTGAATGCAGGTACTTTGCCAAGTAACTTCGCTCACTTCCTACTAATCGGTGCAGCAGAAGGACGCAACACTTCCGCAGGTACGGCAGCTAACTACAAAATGGGTAAAACGATCGCGGGTACTGCTGGCGATGACTTACTGACAGGTGGATTTGGCAGCGATACCATTAATGGTGATGCTGGCGACGACGTAATTGATGGTGGCGCTGGTATGGATATGCTCAGTGGCGGTGCTGGTAGGGATTGGTTCGTGCTGGCTCCCGGTATGGGGATGGATAGCATTATGGACTTCTCTGTTGCTGAAGACAGACTGCGCTTACCGATGGGTACGACCTTTAGCCAGTTGACGATCGCACAATCCGGTGCAAATGCTACCGTTAGCATCGGTGGTGAAATGTTAGCAACTTTAATGAACGTACAAGCTAGTTCCATCACTGCTCAAGTCTTAGCTCAAATGTAGTAAGGCGCATTTGCAGATAAAAGATGACTGCTGCTCGAGCAATCATCTTTTGTCGAGAATTGTTTGGTTGATAACAAAATTACGAGATGCTCCCGTAGCAAAAAAGTCGCCGCTTTTTTGCTACGAGTTTTTCATTGATAGGAATTAAGCAATCAGCAAAATAACCCAAAAGTCAGGTTCTTTCTCCCTTTAAATTTTCCTGCGATCGACAGACAACCTCCCGACGGGAAATCAAGTAAAGTAGTGTGAATAGGGAAAAGCTCTTCGCTCTTTTAGCCCAAACCGTTAGTAAATAGCAACTAAAGAAACTTTATGCAGCAGATACTGTCAAAACAGTATGACTTCGTGCCTCGCTTTTTTCAGCTGGCGGCAGCGAATGTCTTATCAAATATTATGGTGCCACTAGCCAATTTGATCAGTGTCATATTTTTAGGACATTTGTCAGAAATCCGACACTTGGCAGGAGTGGCCCTCGCTGCAAACCTGCTCAATCTTCTCTACATGGTGTTGATCTTTCTGAGAATGGGTACCACTGGGGTAACTGCTCAAGCCGTGGGAAGAGACGATCGAGAAGGAGTACTGTTGGTAGGACTGCGGAATGGTTTAATCGCTCTCGTGTTGGGAGTAGCCATCATAGGGTTGCGATATCCCTTGGGAGAAGCAGGTTTTGCGATTTTAAAAGCCGCGCCAGAGGTAAAAGCTTCTGGAATTGCTTATTTTTACACCCAAACTTGGGGAGCGCCTGCTATTTTACTCAACTTCGTACTGATCGGTTGGTTTTTAGGGCAGGAAAAAAATGGTTTCGTTTTGCTGCTGTCATTTGTCGGCAATGTTAGCAAAATCTTCCTCGACTATCTGTTCATCGTTCGCTTGGGATGGGAAAGTGTAGGAGCGGGAACATCATATGCAACTAGTCAATATTTAGCTCTGCTGATCGGATTGTTTTTCTTCTGTCGAGAAATCAAGTGGCAAGAAGTAAAAAGCTTAGCTGGGAAAATCTGGGATAGCTCTGCTTTAGTCTCTACTTTGACTCTGAATGGAAATATCTTAGTTAGCAATTTCATCACCCTGTTTGCCTTCATCTTGTTTAACTACGAAGCGGCAGCAATGGGAACGGTTCTCTACGCTAAAAATGCTTTATTATTACAAATTTTCGGCTTGTGTTTCTATTTCGTGGAAGGGTTGGGATTTGGCACGGAAACTCTAGTTGGTAACTTCAAAGGTAAAGGTACTATTGGAAAATTCTTACCGTTGGTTTCGATTGGAGTAGCAACTAGCTTTACAGTCGGTATGATTTTTGCTGGCGTACCCGTACTTTTTCCACACACCATATTTGGGCTTTTAACCAATCACTCGGAAGTCATCCAAGATATTCAATTTTATACTCCCTGGTTACTGCTGGTTTTGGGATGTACTGGCATCGGGTTTATGTTGGAAGGTTACTTCTTAGGTTTGGCAGAAGGCCATACCCTCCGCAATGTTAGCTTGATTTCGATCTCGATCGGATTTCTCCCGGCAGGTTTAGCAGCTTGGCAGTACCAAAGCAATCATATTTTGTGGTTGGCTTTGTCTTTGTTTCTGGCAACTAGAATGGTTGGCTTAGGAGTACAGCTACCCAGAACTTTCAGCGCAGATGTAGCAGATGGAATTAACTCTCTGCCAGTCGAAAATGGTAGTGCCGCTCTTCCTCCATTTGAAAGGGAACCTCTTAACCAGAAGCTAGAAGAAAAATTAGAAGTTGTATTGGATGAAAAGTCTTCTGTAAATTAGGCATCGGGCATCGGGCATCGGGTATTGGAGAACATATTATTTACGATGCTCAGCCTTTTTTACCCTAGCCCCTAGATTGCTGCTTTAGAAACTGAGGCTAGTTCTAATTACTCCGACAATTACATCGGGGTTGCGAGCATCGTGGTTGGGAGCGGTTAGCCAGAACACCCCAGGCGTAATAGCGATATTATCCGTGATTCTATGGGTATAAAATGCTTCAATATGTAAGCCCATATCCCGATCCTTTCTTTGTCCTGGCGGTAAACCGATTGCCTCTGCCAGCGCTGAGTTGCTCGTCCCGGTCAGTCTGGGTTGCATACCGATAATCAAGCCGCCGTAGTTTCCTTTTTTACCCAAGTCGTAAAGGGTAAAGTTGATGTCGTAATCCCAGACATGAGCATTTCCCTTCGTGCCTTCGCCTAATGCGGTAGCGGTCGAATAGCCAAAGGAGCCACCGATTTCAAAATTGGGGAACAGGCGATAAAATGCTGCTGCAATATAAGTGTTACCAACTACTGGCCCTGCTCCTACGATCCGTGCGGAGTTACTGCCAGCAAAGGTATCGATCCCAAATTGAGGAGAGTAGGAGTGGACGTAATAGCCGGTAAATTTGAACCGACCGAGATCGATCACCGGTCGGATCGAGGCAGCATAACCTTTATCGAACAAGCCTAACCCCGGATTGTTCGAGCCGATCTCGGAGGCGGCGGATAAGTCGAAACTCAACCAAGAAGTAGCTTGCCATTTTAAACCGATACCTGTTTGCGTTCCTACAGGGTAAATTAAGGGATTTACTTTACCGTAGTAAGATAAAGGCCCCATACCAAAGTTATTCAATTGGCTAACCGCACCTGTCAGCATCCGGTTGCTACTAAAGGCGTCTAGGAAAACCGTAACTCGATCGCCGATCGGAAAACTATACTGCAATATACTCAAAGCAATATCGTTATTGCCGTACCCGTATACATCTTTACTGGGGATAGCCAAACGAGCTTCATTGGTGAAGCCGCTTAAAGGCCCTACCGGAAACTGGGTCGCAGTATCGAACGGTGTAAGATTTGAAGCTTCAAGGGAAAGAAATAAGGTGTCTCTACCTGAGAAACTGGTTATTAAGTTGATCGATGCTTGGTAATTAAATGTCGCGTTATTTGCAGGGTCTGCATTTTCTCCAAAAGCATCTCCTAAATAAGTGATTACTTGACCGCTCAGTTTAGTAGTAGTAGAAAACTGTTGTTGTTCTAGCGTGGTGGTACGGGCTTCTAAACCATCTACCCGACCCCGCAGGTTAGCCAGTTCGCTAGCAAAATCTTGCTGGAGTCTGCGGATTCTTTCTAAATCTTCTTGAGTAATGCCTGAATCTGGTGAAGGTTTGACGCCAATTACTTCGGTAATTCTTTCCAAACAAGCATTTAAACCAGCAGCAAATTCGTAGCGAGTCATCGCTCGGTTGCCTCGAAAGGTGCGATCGGGATATCCTTCAATACAACCATATCGCTCAACGAGTGATTGTAAAGCAACAAATGCCCAATCTGTTGGTTGTACGTCCCTTAGTTGAGAAACAGATGTTACTTGCTCCATTGTTGAGTTTTCTGTGGATAACTCGGAATCGAGCGAGTTTTCTAAATCAGAAACGCCTAAGGAATTATCATCTGGTAATTCTAGGGTCATCGGAGCAGGAGAGGCGCTTGGTTGTTCCCCGATTTGGAGGTCTTCAGCTAGAGAAGTATTGTCCAAAATAAGGGTACTGCCTAACACAGTTAAAATTGCTGCGAAAGTTTTGCCAAAAAGCTTAGTCATAATATTTGCACTCACACCACGATCGAGTTTTGTTTTTGAAAAAAACCTAATTAAAGGTTGACACTAGTACGGATGAGCAGAAACCGGTTACTATCTACTACAGGCTAGGGGAAACATTTAGGCAATGCAATGAATCAAGGTTCTAGCTGCTCATTGATTTTTGCCGCACTGCACTAGACCTTTAATTTAACTTGATGGTAAATATACCATTGAATTAGTATTGTGCAATGTTTAATTTTTAATATTTAGATGTTCTTGACACTCCATCGCCTTAGAACGGCGAGGATTCTTGGTTCACAGTCCAATCGTAACCCCGCAGGATTGCTCCAACGAAGCTAGAGAATCGAACTCCCCAAGCTTATCAGATCCCGTTTGCCCAACGGTACTTAGTCCCTTCTGCAAGATGTTAATAG
>DATNQN010000024.1 GCA_036703985.1 Leptolyngbyaceae cyanobacterium | reverse complement strand
TCTTTTCTCAGCAGCGTGTTATATCTAAACATCTCTGTCTTGCCAATACCACGATTATCCATCCAGTAACGAAGCACTTTATTTCGGACAAACTGAGATGTCCTAATTGCTTCGTTAATGGCTAATATTTGTAGTGGTTTTAGATTGACTTTGTACTCGTAGATAAACACGTTTGATACTGGTTTTCTTGGTATCAAATGCTATAATAGCATAAAGCCGTGCTAGAAGCGCGGGGCTTGTATCCCATTATTTTCGGTCAAAATTGATGATGGGGTAACTGGAAGTATTAATTATATTTTTTAATTGATAACTCATACTATATTTTACCCCGATCGTCAATTACCATTTATCAATTAATAACTATTCAACTAAATGTTGTTCCATCGCAATACGCACTAATTCGGCTCGGTTACTAGTAGTAGTTTTTCTTAGGAGACTACTGACATACTTTTCAATTGTTCTAGCGCTCAAATGGAGACGATCGCCAATTTCGGCATTAGATAGACCATGAGTAATTAAATCCAGTACTTCCTGTTCTCGCTTACTCAACTTGCAGCCCTTTAAAATTGTTTTCGGCGTACTAAGCAGCGTAGTAGATTTTGTCTGTTCCTGCTTTCTAACCAACAATTCAGATTGAACTATCTGTCGTTCCAACAAGTTGCGAATTATTGCCCCCAGTTCGTTAATTTCAAAAGGTTTAGGCAAATAGTGATCGCATCCTAATTCATAACCGCGAATGCGTTCTTCCGTACTTCTTCGTTCGGTTAATAAAATTACAGGTAGCAAGCGAAATTCAGGACGCTGACGAACTTGCCGTACCAGTTCATAACCGTCCATTCGAGGCATCATAATGTCAGTGACTAACAAGTGAGGACGATAAGTTTCAACGAATTCCAACGCTTCAACACCATCCTCAGCAGTAATCACTGAGTAGCCATACATCTCCAAGTATTCACTGACAAATAGACGTATTGCCAAGTCGTCATCTGCTACAACGATTATCAAGGGCATGGGAGTAAAGATGGCTAGCCTACTTAACCCCTAGAATAGGTCAAGTCTAGGCGGAAAGTTATCGACACTAGAGGTTTTTTATCAAGATTTCCTTGCCTAGATGGGAACAGCTTAACACTAACCAATGCGTGACAACCAACTGAAACGAAAACTCAAACAGGGCGAAGTAGTCATTGGCCCTTTTATCAACTGCGCTTATCCTGCATTTATCGAAATCTGCGGACTGGCAGGATTTGACTTTGCAGTGATAGACATGGAACACGGGCCCCTGCATACCCTAGCAGCGGAAGACCTTTGTCGGGCAGCCGATTGCGTGGGATTAGCACCCGTCGTCCGCGTCCGCAAAAATGACCCGCCCCAAATCCAACGCGCCCTTGATATTGGCAGTGCAGGGGTGCAAGTACCGCAAATAGAAACCAAGGAAGATGCCGAAGCAGTTGTCAGGAATTCTAAATATAGTCCCCTTGGTTCCCGTGGGCTTTCTTTCAATACTCGTGCTGGCTTATACACCTCTGCGGGTACGCAAATCACAGATAAACTGAACGAGGAATCTTTAGTGATCGTTCACGTTGAAGGCACGCGGGGAGTGGAAAATATCGAAGAAATAGTTTCCGTACCCCACATTGACGTAATTTTTCTCGGCCCTTACGATTTGTCTCAATCTCTGGGTATCCCCGGACAGGTTAGAGATTCTCGCGTAAGTGACCTCATGCAGAAGTGCGTTACCAGTATCCGCAATGCTGGCAAAGCAGCTGGTACTTTTGCCGATAATCCAGAAATTGCCAAACAGTGGATTGATTTGGGAGTGCAATATGTTGGGCTGGGGGTAGATGTGGCAATTTTCTTGCGAGCGTGCGAGGCACTGGTAAAAGCGGTGCGTACTTAGTTTTACTTAAGTATAAATTATAAAGTTTTATATTTTGTTACGGTGAGTATTGCCAATTAGATGGTTAATGCTCACCCTACTTAAGTAATTTTTTAGTTGAAACACATACCATAAGTTTGTACTTTTTGTAGTCTAATTAGCGACATTTTAAGAAAAATCGATCTATACTGAGCGTATAAGCCTCTTTAAGAAAAAATATTTAAGGGGATCAAGCTCTAAGGAGTAAAAAGCTATGCAGACTTTATTAGATTCAACGAAATCTGCTTACGGGATTAGCTTCGCTTTAGAAAAAGTAGATTCTATTAAATTAGAAGGGTTTAAGCGATTTTTTAGAGAGTTACCTGTCGATCCTTATATAAAAGGTAAGTATCGCTCTAGGAGGTTATCTCGTTTTTTAGTAACTGACGATCGTGTAACTAAGCTACCTCATGGTTATTTCTTACAAAGCAAAGAGTATAATCCCTTAATTGGCGATGTCAGAAGGGAGTATGCTGAAATTGACGATGCACTTGTCACGCTCGATGAATTTCAAAAGTTAATTTGGGAATTTCAGCAATACTGCAAACTTAGCGCTGGTGTAGAAATAGGAGTTCATCAAATTCGTATTACTTGTTCTCCTAATAATTTTGGTAATCCAGCACCGGAAGGTATTCACAGGGATGGCTGCGATTACGTCGGCATTTTCTCAATCGACCGAGATAATGTTGATGGTGCAGAAACCCATTTATATACTGCTAAAAAAGAAAAGCCTATTTTTAAGAAAGTGCTTCATCCCGGAGAGCTATTATTGGTTAACGATCGCGATTTTTTACACTTCACTACTCCGGTTAAACCTATCTTACCTCAAATTGGTACAAGAGACGTTTTCGTGCTAACTTATCCCAGTTTATTACACGGATGAAAAATAGGTGGGCAATGCCCACCTTATTTATTTAATTAAAATTAGCAATTGAAGATCGTAATTCACTAGCAAAACAGTGATAACCAGCTTCAGCGATCGCTTGTTTTACACCCTTACCGGACAGCGATATTCTTTAATTAAAGCTTTAGCTATTTCTAAGTCGTAAGGAAAAGGTGGCTTGGCGGGACGATAATCTCGTTCGAGGCGGGGGCCATGACGCAGTACCGCATTCACTAGCAAACACGGTTCTGAATTAAGATTGATCGCACCATGAAGTACACCAACGGGAATGGTGACTACTCTAGGTTCGCAATCGCTGAGAAGAGTGTAATGGTAACGTCGATTTTCTAAGGTAACGAGTACAAAGCTTCCTTTTACTACTAATAACTGGTCTGTTTGGTGTCTGTGTACGAATAAATCTTCGATAGTGTTGGCTGGAATTTGTACCAGCATCGTTTCGTCACTGGATTGGGGAGTATAAAACTGACTGACACCCGCCGTTACAGATGTTAGCGGGTGAATTTCGATCGTTCTTAAACTCATAAACTAAACCTTTTATAAATAAATATCCTGTTTGGAATTCAGGCTTTGCTTTAAGTCTAGCTCAGAGGATATAAAAATTTGTTAATCAAGTAACAAAAAATAATCAAAATATGATATGGGAAAGATGACTAATTTAGTCGGGTTTAATGGGAAAAAATTAGGGGTGGGTTATACCCACCCCCTCAGTTAATTGGTAGAAACTTTTAAACTACTTGGCTGACCCGGATTACCATGAAGAACTATACCGCGATTATTGGCAGCTAAATGACGCAAAATCTTATAAATTGCTTCTATTTCATCTTTTGCACCTGCTTTTTCAGCTAATTGGCTTAAAGAAATTGCAGCGCCTTCTGCTTGAAGCACCTTCACTACTTGTTTTTGCAAATCCAAAATAGCGGCGGCGGCTTTTTTGCCAGCTTCTACTCCTGGTTGGTGATAAGCGTTAATGTTAACGAGGAAACCATACAAACCAACAGCGCGATCGTACAAAGCAATCAACGCTCCCACCATGCGAGGATTTACTTGGGAAATCGTGACCGTAATCGAACCTCGTTGATTTTCGTAAAGTGCTGTGCGAGTGCCTTGCAGAAAACCAGATAAATAATCTCCAGATGTAACACCCGCTTCGATTTCGATTGATGACCCTTGACGGTCTTCCAACACTTCGATAAAAGTAGCAAAGAAGTTGGGGACGCCTTCTCGCAACTGTTGCACGTAGGCGTGTTGGTCGGTTGACCCTTTATTACCGTAAACAGCAATACCCTGATAGACGGTATTACCGTTGAGGTCTTTTTCTTTCCCCAAAGACTCCATCACTAATTGTTGGAGGTAGCGGCTAAATAGCAACAAGCTATCTTTATAAGGCAGCACTACCATGTCTTTTTCCCCTTTGCCATTGCCGGCGAAATACCAGGAGAGTGCTAACAAAGCGGCGGGATTATTTTTTATCTCTGGTACGCGGGTAGCGGTATCCATTTCTTTGGCACCTTCCAGCATGGCGCGGATGTCAATTCCCTGCAAAGCGGCTGGTAATAAACCAACCGCAGACAATTCTGAGGTGCGTCCTCCCACCCAGTCTTCCATTGGGAAAGTAGCTAGCCAGCCTTCTGATTTAGCTTGTTGGTCTAGATTGCTACCAACTCCAGTAATGGCAACGGCGTATTGAGAAAAGTCTAGATTCTTGGCAGTATAAGCATTTTTTACTTCAATCATCCCATTGCGGGGTTCCGGGGTGCCACCTGATTTGGATATGACGATGACCATCGTGCTACCGAGGCGGTCTTTTAGTTTGGTGAGAATGCGATCGATCCCTGCCGGATCGGTATTATCGATAAAGTGGATGTCTAGGGGTGGAAAAGTGGGAGAAAGAGCTTCCGCAACAAATTCCGGGCCAAGTGCGGAACCGCCAATGCCGATCGAAATAATATCAGTAAATTTGTGAACGGATGGGGGATGAATATCTCCGTTATGAACTTTTCGGGCAAAATTTTCGATGTTTTCAATATTTTGGATAATATCTTGCCGAATTTCTGGTGTGGGGGCAAGATCGGGATTGCGTAACCAGTAGTGACCCACCATTCGGTTTTCATCGGGATTAGCGATACTTCCGGCTTCCAACGCCGCCATATCCTGAAAAGCCTGGTCAAACTTTGGTTTTAACTCTTCCACGAAGGCATCGTTAAAGCCCATCCGACTGATATCGAGATAAAATCCCAATCCCTCATGGTAGTAAAGCCAATCTTGGTAACGTTGCCATAGTGCAGCTGCGTCCATAACAAATTCCATTCGTCAATTGTCTTTAACAGTTTACGTTACGGGGGTTGAAGGAAACTCAACAGCTAGAAAACGTAAGATTAGTCGAGAGGAAAATCTCTTCAGCTATGGCATTTTGGTTTGAAATGCGATCGCGAGTTTTTTTATGCACTGCCAAGATAGAGAAGTTAAAGGCGAGAAAGGATTACTTAATGTGTTTTAGAAGTTACAGCACTTTCCAAGTAAATGAGGTACGCATAACTGCTAACAAAAACCCGGTTTCTTCAAGAAACCGGGTTTTTATCCCGTACTTTACTTAACTGGAAACTGCTGTAACTCGATCGTTTCCGCTTTTTCAGTAGTTTTGCCGATCTATATTATTTAATTTTTGAGATTTTTTCCCTCAAGCAAAGCTATAAATTATTATTTACTTCTAGTTGTTTTTCCATTCTCCTGTTTCTTTGCTTCTGACTCTTCCTTTTTTTACTATTTAAATATCGGGTTTAGGTAAAACCCGCAAAAACTTCACCAGATTTCCCGTTAACTCCACGCCAATCATATAGTTATCTACACTGAAACGATAAAATATGCCATCGGTATCTAGGCGATGCAATCCTGGTAGGTCTTGAATGCGATCGATCTTTTTAAATTTTTCAAACACAACTTCGTAAATGCGTTCCCGTGCAGCATACTCTAAGTTTTTCAGGTCAACTAGAAAAGATCTCGTGTACCGCACTTCTAAACTCACGGGGCGTTTTGCATACATAATTTGAAGATGTTACAGGAAAATTACGGTAATCGCAAAACTCTTACGGCCTCTTCATAAGACATACTATCTCCTGGCTGCACGGATCGCTTTGCCTCGTGAATTGCTTTTAGCATATAAAGGTCGTAATAAACAGATTGTAAGACACGCCAAGCTATTTGTAAGTCTTCATCAGAAAGCTGATCGACTAAACTGGCCATTTGGTAAGTTAACCGTAATAATCTAGACCTAAGAAAATTCATAAGCGAAAAACCTGGAAGGAAGCGATATTTGCCAAGATAGTAGTTTTGAGATTGAGGACTTGTGCCGATTTGCTTTAACAATTACCCATTCACTTGCTTTTGCCTCACCGATCTTTTTCCTCCCCCACCCCAGCTAAAATAATCAACGTGACAGCTTTTAAGTTAAATAGCTTAGATTTTAGGTTGCCTTTACGGATAAATCCATAGGCAAGCAAATTGGAAAAATGGCATTTGGCAATGGGAAACTATTTTTGAAGAGAAATCGGCAATGCGCTCTTTTCGGATTGAAGATGAGGTATTTAGCAAAAGGAATTGACGATCGCTAGTTAAGCAAACTAGCGATACCGATCCGAGCGATCGCGATCGAGGCTGTATCTACCTTTAATCCCGCTATCCTCAAAATCAGAGTGGTTGTTGATACTGACCGATTACCCCGCTACGGTAGAATGCGTTAGCGTAACTGCTTGACAAGCGCATTCACCCTGTATCCGGGCATGATGACGCACCCTTGAAGTTTTGTCATTATTCTATATCTGAAAGGCCGCATGGTTAATTATCTAGTTTTTTTAGCAATTTCCACGGGAATATCCGCCCTGTTCAGTCTAGGGCTGAATTTACAATGGGGCTTCACTGGTTTGATTAACTTCGGACACGTTGCCTTTATGACGGTGGGCGCGTATACCACCATGATGCTTTCTTTAAACGGTACTCCGATCCTTTTAGCGGTAATTCTTGGTGCTGCTGTAGCAGCGCTGTTGGGGCTTTTGATGGGTTTATCAACTCTGCGGCTAAGGGAAGATTATCTGGCAATCGTGACGATCGGAGTAGCGGAAATCGTTCGTTTGGTGGTACTCAATGAAGAATGGCTGACTAGAGGAACCTTTGGCGTACAGGGTTTTCCTTTACCCCTGGCGACTTGGAACCCCAATCTATTGATGAGATTAGCGATGATCGGATTGCTAAGTGCGATCGCCGCAGTAACCGCTTGGTCTTTATGGCAGTGGTTCTCTAAAATATGGCAGCAAGCAAAAGCTGAAGGCAAAACACCGATCGATTCCTTAGTCTTATTAATTTTTGGTTTGTTATTGGAAATAGCAATTTATATTGCTGGCGCGATCGCGCTTTATCACTACACCTACAAAGCTGGATTAATGCTGCTGTTGCTCGCAGTATTAGCTTTGGTATTCTGGCAATTGGAGCGGTTAGCGAGATCGCCTTGGGGTCGCGTTTTGAAATCGATTCGCGAAGATGAAGAAGTTCCCAAAGCTTTGGGTAAAAATGTTTTCTGGTACAAGCTGCAATCTCTCATGTTAGGAGGTGCGATCGCCGGAATAGCAGGTTCTTTCTACGCTTGGCAACAAACCTCTGTTTACCCAGATGATTTTATTCCCCTCACCACTTTTGAAGCTTGGACTATTGTAGTTTTAGGTGGCGCTGGAAATAATGTCGGCACAATTTTAGGAGCCGTTTTATTTTGGGGTTATAACACCCTAACCCGTTTTGTTTTACCAGAAATTCTACCTTTTGATGATGCACGGTTGGGTGCTTTTCGGATCATGGTAATTGGTTTATTACTAATCGTTTTAATGATGATGCGACCGCAAGGTATTTTAGGTAAAAAAGAGGAACTAACCCTTGGCAGATAAAAAAGCAGCCAGCATTCAAAATCACCAAGGAAATTGACCTTTACGTAAAAAGCTCGCATAAATTAAAAACATGGCAGAAAAAGAACAAAATTACATTCCCTTAAACCAGCCGCAAACTGATATTGAAGATATTTTGACACAGGTGGAAAATACCCCACCACCCGGCAAACCACCGCAACCTGCTTTACTGGCAGCTTTTGGACTGGGCAAAAACTTTGGTGGCTTAAAGGCAGTTGATAATACCAATATTGAGGTAGCAAAAGGTAGCATTACCGGATTGATCGGGCCAAACGGAGCCGGAAAAACAACTCTTTTTAACTTACTTTCTAATTTTATTCGCCCGGATCGGGGAAGAGTAATCTTTGATGGAGAACAGATTCAAAATTTGCAGCCTTACCAAATTGCTCAGATGGGTATGGTTCGCACGTTTCAGGTAGCTAGAGTGCTATCAAAACTTTCCGTGATGGAAAATATGTTATTAGCAGCCCAAAAACAAACGGGAGAAAACTTTTGGAATGTTTGGTTGCAGCCCAAACAGATAATTCAGGAAGAAAAAGAATTAAGAGAACGGGCGATGACAATTTTGGAATCAGTCGGATTAGCCCATATGGTAGGAGCTTATGCAGGTGCATTATCGGGTGGACAGCGCAAACTCCTAGAAATGGCTAGGGCTTTGATGACGAATCCCAAGCTGATTTTGTTAGATGAACCTGCGGCTGGAGTTAACCCGGCGCTGATCGATCGCATTTGCGATTACATCGTGGGATGGAACCAAGAAGGCATGACTTTTTTGATCATCGAACACAATATGGACGTAATTATGTCTCTATGCGATCGCGTTTGGGTATTAGCAGAAGGGCGCAATCTCGCGGATGGAACTCCCACAGAAATTCAGAAAAACCCACAAGTTTTAGAAGCCTATTTGGGACAGTAATGCCGATCGCTTTACCACCCATTTACACCTAAACACTAAACTAATACTTTAGTCGAATTTGAGGGGAGAGATTTTTTTCCGGTCAGGAAGTAAGTAATCATTTCCCCTTTTCCTTTGATATGAATAGAACCGCGATTTTCAAACAAATATTTATCCTTTAACAATTCATAAGTAGCAGATGTCACCTGGATGCAATCAGGCAAACCATGAGATTCCATCCTGCTAGCAGTATTAACGGTGTCTCCCCATAAATCGTAGATAAATTTTTTAATCCCGATTACCCCTGCTACAACTGGCCCACTGTTAATACCAATTCTGATGCTAAAAGTTTCTCCATGAGAAGTGCCAAACTGGGTAATAGCTTTTTGCATATCTAAAGCCATTTCTGCAATAGCTTCTGCATGATCGCTTCTAGGCATCGGCAATCCTCCTACTACCATATACGCATCACCAATAGTTTTGATTTTCTCTAAACCATGTTTTTCAGCTAAATAATCAAATGTGGAAAAAATTTCATTTAACAAACGAACCAATTCCGACGGAGAAACGCGAGCGCTTAGTTGAGTAAAACCTACAATGTCCGCAAATAACACCGTAGCATTTGCAAAAGTATCGGCAATCGTATTGGTTCCCTGCTTTAATTGTTCGGCGATTGCTTCCGGTAAAATATTCAGTAGTAACCGCTCTGATTGTTCTTGTTGATATCTTAACTTTTCTAAAATTTGTCTGAGCGTAATAGTTCTTTCTTCAACCCTGGTTTCTAACTCTTCATTCAATTTTTTTAGCGCGAGTTCCGCCTTTTTCTTGGCTGTAATATCCGTACCGACACAAAGCACTCCGGTTAAATTACCATCTTCATCGGTTAGTACCTTATTGGCCCAAGATACCCAAACTAATTGACCATTGCTGCGGATATTTTTATTTTCACAATTTACATATCTATCTGGATGGTGAAAAATATCTGCCAACATTATTGATAATTTAGTTTGGGCGTTTTTCTTCACGGGGAAAATCGTACCGATAACATTTTTACCAATAATTTCCTCTTCGCTATAACCAAAAAACTTTTGAGCAAACTCATTGAAAAAAGTAATGTTGCCTAAAGTGTCAATTCGTAAAATAATACTATTAGCACTTTCTACTAATTCTCGATACTTAATTTCACTCTGGCGCAACAAATTTTCTGCGGAAGCGCGTTCGGCAACTGTAGCTGCTAGGAGGAGCGACGTAATAGTAATTACGCCCATAAAAGCTTGTAAAAATAAGATAGCTTGACTGACATTTTCCGCCTTGGTAATAAAAGGCCCTCCTCCCTGAGAACCACCCCAAATCGCAATACATGAAACTATAAATGAAGACAGAATAGCACCCCGTTGGCCAAATTGAATAGCTGCCCAAATTATTAGAGGGAAAGGTAAATATTCTAAGGGATAACGAGAAATTGAACCGACGTTTTTAGATGCAAAAACCACCCAACTTATGGTAACTAATAAGACCAGCCAAATTAATAACCAAACAGCTTCTTTAACATTTTTATTGCCATTCTTATGTTTTTTATTTGCTGGTTTGTAGTTTTGGTAAAAAATCAATAACAATGGGGTAAAAATAATTACGCCCATCGCATCTCCTAACCACCAATTCCAACGCACTTGCCAATATTCGCTCCAAGGAGTCAACCCAGTTAAACACAAACGTAAAGCTCCCAGCGTGCAACTAATTTGAGTTGCTAAAATAGCACCAAAAACCACTAACTTAACAACATCTTTCAAGGAAGAAAGAGATACGCGAAAACCAAAGCGATGTAATAAAAATGCTGCTAATGCTGCTTGAAAACCAGCACCAAAAGATGCTCCCAATCCAAACATCAACGATGGTTTGAGGTCTATCACGTCAAATAAAAAAGCACCTAAAGCTACCCCAGGCCAAAAACGTAGCCCAAATAAAAGTAAAGCAGCCTGTGCAATTCCGGCAGGTGGCCATACAGAGGAACCTAAAAGATGTACCCCTGGAATAGAAACTGCTAATTTTCCACCTAAAACATAAGCAACAGCGATTAATGCTATTTTGATTAAGTATGTCGAAAATTGAGATTCACGAAATTTTAAAAACCGATTTTTGGTAAAAGTCATATTCAAAATTTAGCATGGCTGATTTATTGGCACCCTAAGTTTTAAATAAAGTTTAAACCCTAAAACTAATTTCAGTCTAAATTTTTTTGCTTAAAAGTTATTTTTTTTACTAATGTAACCATAATTACATTTTTCTAGGCCAAAAGCAGGCTAAAGCTCACCAATGAGAAACTATAACATATTTTTTAGTCAATTCGTAAAATTACCGATCGTTCCGGATGATTTGGCAGAAACAAGGTATTATCTTCAGTATAATTTCGTAATACACTGAACATCAAGTAGCAACAAAGTGTTGTAATATACTCGAACGCTTTTGATAAATCAGCGAGGGTTAAGATATATGGTTAAACTAAATTCTGTTTCTCAGTATCCGCAATTAGAACAAACTGATTGGGTGTTACAAGTATTGCAGCGTTTACTAAATATTTATAGTTCTGTACCAAATAGCTTAACTTTTCCCGATGATAGTCCTACCTCTTTCAATCATTATGAATTTATAGCTATTTTAAATGCTTGTCTGGAAAGAATTACGACATTTACCACATTTAATAACAGTAGCATTTCTCATTCAAAAGATTTCGCTAATTTTCGGCAATTTCAATATAAATTTGCTCCCAAAGTGGAAAATTTAGAAAGATTAGTAGACTCTTTAGAAGCACCAACAACGAAGTTAAAGGGGCAATATTTTTATTAAGAAATTAACTCAATTAAACAGGTCTAATAATAGCTGGAGTAAGTTCTTCTGTTTGGAAAATTGCTTGGAATGCTTGCTCCAAACTTTCTGCCATCACTATGCGGTTTTCATAAACTACAATTACTCTTACTAAAGTTGGTAAGCTGTTTTGTTCTGCTTCTAGATAAAGTGGTTCGACATAAAGTAAAGACTCTTCGATCGGAATTACCAAAAGGTTACCTTGTATAACCCTCGAACCTTGCCGATTCCATAAAGAAATTTGTTGGGAAATAGCTGGATCTTGATTAATTAAAGCTTCTATTTGTTCTTGACCGTACACGAGTTTTTGTTTGGGAAACTGATATAATAAAAGTTTTCCATATTCTTCTCTGTCCGATCGCGCTGCTAACCAAGCAATTAAATTATTACGTTGTACGGGAGTAAATGGAAGAAGCAAAATAAATTCTTCTTGCCTTTCCGTTGGCAATCTCATAATTAAATAATAAGGCTCAACTATTTGTGGTTTACTGGCATAAATTTCTGTAGGTAGTTGCCATAAATCTTCTCGATTATAAAACACTTGAGGGTCGATCATGTGATAAGTGAGCAATCTATTAGATTGAATTTTGAACAAGTCTACTGGATACCGGATATGACTGCGGAGAGTATTTGGCATAGCATCCAGGGATTTAAACATTTTAGGAAATATGGTACTCCAAGTTTTGATAATTGGGTCGCTAGGATCGGCAACATAAAATTTTACGTCACCGTGATAAGCATCAATTACAACTTTGACAGAATTACGGATATAGTTAAATTTCTCTTCATTAGGTTCGGAATAAGGATAGCGATCGCTAATTGTATAAGCATCAATTATCCAGTAGAGATAACTTGGTACGCTCGATTGAAGTTTTTTCTTTTTGCCATTCTGATATGAAGTATCCGCAGCAACTAAATAAGGTTGACTATCGTAACGCAGAAAAGGAGCAATGTTTCTTACCCTAAGATTAATGTTGCGACGGAATAATAACTTAGTTTGGGAAGTAAAATTATTAGTCAGTAGCATTTGCCAATCTTTTAGGTATTTAGCAAATAATAAACGCCTCCACCAAGAAGCGATACTGATGCCACCTTCACCATCATAAGTGTTATAAACATTTTCGTCTCCACTAGGATAGTCTAATTCTTGAACATTGTTTCCTGTCATCACGTAAGTATCGGATATTTCTCCATAGTAAATTCGCGGATTAGCGATCGGAATACTGTGACGAATTTCCGGGCTAGAAGTTCGCAAACCCCCATTACTGCTATTGTTTGACAAACCATCACCAATATCTCGAACGAAATAGTATGGAAGTCCACCTTCGCCAGCAATATTAACTGGGCTAATAGTAAAACCGTAACCGTGAGTATAAATTAAATGTTTATTGATCCAGGTTTGCGCTTGTTGGGGTACATTGCTATAATCTAGTTCTCGTGCCGCTACTATGACTTGTCGTTTTGTCGTTAGATTATCTTCTTTTAGCGTGTAGCGATCGATATCAGCGCTGGGAAATTTATAATAAGGTCGAATTTGTTGTAATTGACGATTTGTTTGCAAAAGTGGACGATTATCCCAAAGACGGATATTGCGAATAGTTAAGTCATTTTGCTTGATGTCAGCATAGGAAAGTTTTCCTGTAGGATTAAAGGTTTCAGTTTTGATTTTTTCTAGATTAAATGCTTGTCTGGTTAGCGTAATGCTGCGCTGAATATAAGGTCGTTCCCGTGCTAGTTCGTTAGGTTGAACTATTAAATATTGTACTAGTTCTGGAACTCCTAAAGAATTAACAGAAAACACTAGTAAGCATAATAATAAAAATTTTTCGATTTTTCTAGTTTTTTTACTTATTGTTAAATCCCAAAACACAGTTTTAAATAAGCCTATTATTGCCAATAAAAAATATATAAAAACAATCGATAAATAAAGAGGCAATTGCACTTTTACATCTGTATAATTTGCGCCGTACATAACACCACGAGTTGAATAAACTAACTCATAACGACGCAGCCAAAAACTAAAAGATAAACAGAGGCTAACAGCGCTACCAAGAGCATATAAATGGCGTTGTTGTTGTTGAGTAAACCCTAAGAATAATCCGTTACTAAGGCTTTTTCCCGAAAGTAAGTAAATTAGGGCAACCGCTATCCAAGCGTATAAAAATATGCCTAATAACCAAAATTCCAAGAGTTCCCAAAATGGCAATGTAAAAATATAAAAGGTAATATCTAGGCCGAAAAGTGGTTCGGTACTATTAAATAATGTCGAGTTTAAGTACTGCAAAAACG
Source organism: Leptolyngbyaceae cyanobacterium (assembly GCA_036703985.1). GTDB lineage: Bacteria > Cyanobacteriota > Cyanobacteriia > Cyanobacteriales > Aerosakkonemataceae > DATNQN01. The sequence continues at coordinate 15,233 of DATNQN010000024.1, read as the reverse complement.
TACTCCAATGTCCCGACAGAACCAAACCAAAACTTAAACTAATTAGTAGCCCGATCGCTTTTAAAAAAAAGTGCGGATGCCAAATAATCGCGATTGCCAACACAGGCACAATAGCTACTAATAAAAGTTGTCGCCACAACTGCAAAACAGTTTGCCAAATAGAAATTAATCCAAATCGAAGTGGTAGTGGTGGCAAAACGTTGGCTAGAGCGTAATCTGGATGCCAATAACTTAACGCAACTAAACCATAATATAGAAAGATAAAAATGATTATTAAAACTAGCACTAATACTAAAGGTAATAACCAACTTAAAGTGAGTGGCGCTACTTTGTCTGCGTTGTTTTCTCCACTCTTGTTTTCTTGCTTCTGCGCTAAAGTCAGGTTAAAAAATAAAAACGCGGCGCTAGCTAGTGCGATCGTCCACAACGCAGCTTGAGTTTGCAGGCGTAACAAAAACTCTTCAGAGTACCCTACCTCCTGAAACCAAAGGAGTTCCGCCACAAAATTAGAAACTAGGTCAAAGCCTAACCATAACCCTATTAGTAAGATAATTAATTTGACAATAGGTTGATAAAACACGATGATTAGCTTTTTTGAAACTATATTTTAAATTTAGCCGGAAATATGACTTTTTTACTCTTGGATGAGTTCTTCTAAGAAAGAACTAATTAATTGGCTAGCAGTCCTCTAAATATAAATCATAAAACTTAGGCAAATAAATCTAATTTTCCTTAAAAATCGGGTTTTACTGGAATAAATTTAAATATCAACTGATTTTCTAGCCTTTTCGTGCGTAAATCCTGAATCTTTCTAGTGTATCCGGGCTGGGCGCGATCGTCACATATTATTTCATCTCTCAAATGAAGGTCGTCCAATAGGCTTTTGCCCATTTTGGCAAAGAACTTTACAAAATTTCATAGTTTTTGGTAGGTCTTTCAGTATTTACCGATATATAAATTTATTTTTTTCTAGGATTAATTACATAATATTACGGTTATCTTTTTATATTTTGTTAAAACATCTTTTTATTAAAATTGCTAAAAAAATTACTAAATTGACTGTCTTTAGGTTAAATTTTAAGAATCGGGAAAGTTTTTAATATTAGTAATAACCGTACTCGTTTAGTAAAAAATCAAACAATAATCTGGTAGAAATATCTAACTTTTATATGGTAGCGTCAGAATATCAATCACCTTTCTGGAATGAATCCGCTTATCTCAACCTTCATCCTGATGTGAATCAGGCCGTATTTGTCGGTCAGTTACCTTCTGGATTAGATCACTACCTGCTATACGGTGCATGGGAGAAGCGAGACACCGATTCGATCTTTCAGGAAGAACTCTATGAAAGCCGATACTCAGACGTAGCAGAAGCGATCGCAAATCGGCAATTTGGCAGCGCTTTTCAACACTTTTTGCTACACGGACAATTTGAAGGCCGATTAGTAACCGAAGTTGGTAAAGATTCAATTACAGGATCGGCGGACACCAAGCAACTATCTTTTTGGGATGAAGACACCTATCTAAAACTCAATCCAGATGTTCAAAATGCCGTAGCGAGAGGCGAATTATCTTCAGGTCTGAATCACTACTTAGAATTTGGTTTAAAAGAAAAGCGGAATAGCGGTTCTCAATTTAATGAATATTTCTACTTAAATCAATATAAAGATGTAGCTGCGGCAGTCAACCGAGGTTTATTTCAAAATGCCTTTGAACACTTTTTGCGATTTGGACAGTACGAACTGCGGATACCCAATCCTGAATTACAACAACTGGCTTCTTTAGGTAGTGCAAATCTGCCTATCGACCCCATTACTCAAATGATGCCAGGTCAATCTGAAAACTCATCTCGCCTCTCTACCGATTTGCTTAGTTTGTTACAGCAATTCGTATCGGCTCCTCAAAATAATAGCAATAGAGGTTCGTTCAAAAGTAACAACGATTTATTAATGCTAAACTCTGCTGGTACAGAAGTTTCTGTAACGATTAACGCCAGCAATATTAATAATTTACTCCCATCTCTTCAAAAGATCGGTTTCAAAACAATTGCCTCAAGACCAGATTTAAACTTTGTCGAAGGAAAGTTGCCCGTGGCGGCACTGAGTTATACAGAAGCTTTAGGAACTCAGGGATTACTAGGCGTAATGCCCGTGTATCGTCCGATGACTAGTAAAGGGTCTGTAACCAGTCAAGCAGATTTCGTACATGAAGTCGATCGCGTCCGCGCCACTCTCCCCGCAGGCTATGACGGAACAGGGGTAAAAATTGGCGTGATGAGCGACAGTTACAACAACAAAGGCGGTGCAGAAGCCGATATTAGCTCTGGTGACCTCCCCACCGGAGGCGTGCAAGTATTGCAAGACTTTTCATCTGGAGGTAGCGATGAAGGTCGAGCAATGTTACAGCTAATTCACGACCTAGCACCCGGTTCATCTTTAGCATTTTCGTCAGTCTATAACGGTCAAGCAGATTTTGCTCAGCAAATCCGTAATCTTGCTAACCCTGCTATTGGTAATGCCAAAGTTTTAGTCGATGATATATTTTACTTTGCCGAACCCTTCTACCAAGATGGCGCGATCGCTCAAGCAGTCAATGAAGTTGTCACCACTCGCGGTGTCTCCTATTTTTCCTCCGCAGGTAATCTCCAAAACCAAGCTTACGAAACTACAAACTTCAATGCTTCCAACGATACTTACTACGCTGGTCTTTTCCATGACTTCGATCCGGGTATTGGTGTAGATACTCGTCAGCGAATCACCCTTAATAACAACCAACGAATTATTTTTGGATTGCAATGGGATGACCCTTTTTATACAGTAAATGGAGTCGATACCGACCTAAATATTTATTTACTGGATGCGGGTACGAACACAGTAATAGCAGGCTCTATAAATAACAATATTAATAATAAGACTCCCTACGAGCAGATGGTTTTCACCAACACTAGCGGTAGCACTAAACAATATGATGTATTAATTGAATTAAAATCAGGGCCAGCACCGGGTCGATTTAAATACATTAACTTTGGCAGCAATAATAGTGGCCCGATTACATCTGAGTACGCCCTCAACAGCACGACTATTACACCCCATGCCGCCGCTACCAACGGAATGGCAGTAGCAGCGATTCCTTATTACAATCAAAAAATTTCGGAATCCTTTAATTCATTAGGGCCAACCACTATTCTTTTTAATTCAGACGGCACCCCCAAAGCAACGCCGGAAGTACGCCAAAAACCAGATATGGCGGCGATTGATGGTACGGATACCACTTTCTTTGGCAGCGATGTCGATTCCAACGGTTTTCCTAATTTCTTCGGCACTTCTGCCGCCGCACCTCATGCCGCCGCAGTAGCAGCTTTAGTGTTACAAGCTAATCCCGCTTTTACCCCAAGCCAAGTTTATGAACGACTCAAATCAACTGCTCTGGATATTAGTAGTGCAGGAGTTGACAACTTAACAGGATGGGGGCGAATCAACGCTTACGATGCGATCTTTGGCTCTGTAATACCTACCACGCTAAATTTTAGCGATGGTTTGGAAAGCGGGGTTCTTTCCTTAGCTTATGAAACTAATTCTACAGGAGCAGGACGAATTCAAATTAGTTCAGCCAACAGCCCCGCTGCTGGAAATTACCATGTGGTAATGAATACGATGCTGACTAATATTAACGCTAACATACCCAGTCTTAATGAAATGACGCTCCGCGTTAATACCGCAGGTTTTAATAACATCAATTTGAATTTTCAACAGAAAGAATTTAGCGAACCAGATCACTTAATGCCTACTACTTTTGCAGGTTCTAGTAACTCAGATGGTGTGGCATTGAGCGTTGATGGTATAAATTGGTATCGCTTGTTTGATTTAACTGGTACTAATTCGATTAATACTTATCAGAATAAGACTATTAACCTTTCTACATTTGCTGCTAGTAATGGTTTAACGCTGGGTAGTGATGTCCGGATCAAATTCCAACAGTACAATCCTACTTCTGGCCCGACAGGTGGATTCGCATTTGATGATATTTCGGTCACTGGTACGGCAGCTAATACTTCTCCTGCGATCGCACTCCCCGGCAGCCCAGTCAACTATACTGAAAACGACTCCCCAACCATTATTGACAGCAGCGCAACCGTTACCGACGACTCCGCCGACTTCGATACAGGCACTTTGACAGTAGACTTAATAGCGAACGGTACGGCAGATGACCGTTTAGCAATTCAACATCAAGGTAATGGTGTCGGTCAAATTGGTGTGGATGGCAGAATAGTCAAATACAGCGGCACTCAAATCGGTACTTACGCTGGTGGAATTGGTATCGAGCCATTAGTTATTACATTTAACAGCAGCGCAACACCTACCGCAACGCAAACACTGCTGCAAAATATCACTTATGCTAATCTTTCTCAGAATCCCAGTACTGCTAGCCGTACCGTCAGATTTGTTCTCACTGATGGAGATGGTGGTACAAGCGCCCCCGTTACCAAAACGATCGAAGTCGTAGCAATCAATGATGCTCCTATTCTTGACTTAAATGGCGTAAGTACGGGAATCGATTACAGTACAACTTTCAACAGAGGGGGTAGTGCGATCGGCATTGTAGATAGCACTAATCTAACCATTACCGATAATGATAGTACTAACCTCAGTAGCGCCACTGTTACTATTTCCAATCCCCTCAACGGTGCAGCAGAAGTTTTGGCAGCTAATACATCAGGCACTAATATTAGTGCTAATTATACTTACGACGGAACCACTGGAATTCTTACTCTTAGCGGTAGCGATACCCTAGCAAACTATCAAAATGTTTTGCGTTCCGTTACTTATAACAACACCTTCTTTTTACCAAATACTACCGATCGCACTATTAATTTCCTCATCAACGATGGTAGTCTGAATAGTGCCATCGCTACCACTAATATAACCGTTAATTCTCCACCACCTATTAATCTTGGAAATACAACAAATACAATTACCAGACCGCCCATAGAAAGCGTAAACGATGCTTATCCAGACGATATTTATCAGTTCAACTTGACGAATAATTCTCAATTAATAGCAGAACTAGTTAACGCAGGAGGTAACGCCGATCTAAGTTTATACGATCTATCTGGGTTGCTTTTAGTATCTTCCCAAAATCCCGCAACTCAAAACGAAAGAATCGAGCAGTCAAATCTACTTCCTTCTACTTATTATCTAAAAGTATATCAAGGTAGTACAGGTCAATCGGTTAACTATAGGTTACGGATAACCAATGTTAATCTTAATTGAAATTTTCGTGAATATCGATCGCTACAAATAGTTTTTATAAAAGGCTAATGTTTACCACAATCTACTAATGGCATTAAATCAAGTTTAATTAAAGGTTGGAAAAGTGAATAATTTATTATCAATATTTGTAAGTGCTGCCTTAATTTCTTTATTATTACCTAGCAAAGTTAAAGCAGTTGGTTTCTTAGAAAGTGACGTTGCTTCTGATGTAGGCAACATAGTTGGAAATGCTGGAATTACCAGTACTCAACCTAGCGGTACAATTTTAGATTCTATTAGTGGGAGTTTAACAGCAATTCCCACAGGTAGCAATAATCCTGATATAGATTTGTACCAATTTATAGCAACAGGAGGGAACTTTTCAGCCTCTACTTTAGGTGGTACAAGTATAGACACTTTACTTTTTTTGTTTGATGCTAATGGGATAGGAATTGTTGGTAGTGATAACGCATCAGTTTCTAGCTTTCAATCTATTATTTCCGGTAATTTAATACCCGGACAACTTTACTACATTGGTGTCTCTTCCTATGGCTCTAATCCACAAAGTTCGGGAGGAGATATTTTTAATCTACCGTTTACAGGTCAAACTACTGCTAATGGCTCTGGTGCAGGCGCTTCGCTGGCTAGTTGGTCACCAAATGGGGTACCGGAATACGGCTCGTATACTATTACCTTGGAGGGTGCCCAATTTATCGGTAACGCAGAGGCAGTTCCATTTGAATTTGCTCCTACATTCGGTTTGTTTATTTTAACTTTATGGGTTGGTTGGAAATTAAAGAAAAGAAAGTTATGAATATCAGTCGGGGCATTAAGGAATAAAATGAATTACATTTCTCTTTCAACAGGTAAAAAATTTTTGAATTCTCAGTTTTGATGGCTAAAAATAGCTTTTTGAGACCAATTTAGATGGTTAGCTGTCAAAAGCTCGAACTACTATGTATATATTTCGTGAAACCTTCTTAAAACTGGGTCTTGACAAAAAATTACATTAACTATATTTTGTATAGATTTTTTAATTTATCCTTACCAATCATTAAAATATCTAAAATCCGCTCGGATAACCGTACTTCTTATGGCATGATTACAAGGTAGACAATTTATCGGTTTCAGAAACAGAGGAAACCAGTTATTATGGCGCTTAGACTAGGCGACACCGTACCAAACTTTACTCAAGCTTCTAACGAAGGCGAAATCAGCTTTTACGACTGGGCAGGCGATAGCTGGGTCGTACTCTTTTCCCACCCCGCAGATTATACACCAGTTTGCACCACCGAGCTAGGCGAAGTTGCCCGCCTCAAGCCAGAATTTGACAAGCGCAACGTCAAAGCACTTGCTCTGAGTGTGGATGATGTAGAATCCCACAAGGGCTGGATCGGTGATATTGAAGAAACTCAAACCGTCAAACTCAATTATCCCATTCTGGCAGACCCGGATAAGAAAGTTTCTGAACTTTACGATATGATTCACCCCAACGCCGCTAGTACGGTGACGGTGCGTTCTGTTTTCATTATCGATCCGCAAAAGAAACTGCGCCTGAGCTTTACCTATCCTCCTAGCACTGGGCGCAACTTTGATGAAATTTTGCGGGTAATTGACTCCTTGCAATTGACGGATAACTATAGCGTTGCGACTCCCGCTAACTGGACAGATGGACAAGATGTGGTGATTGTTCCTTCTCTTAAAGATCCGGAAGTCCTGAAAGAGAAATTCCCCAAAGGATATGAGGAAATTAAACCTTATCTGCGGATGACTCCTCAACCAAATAAGTAGTTTGGATTTTAGTTAAGTAAGGTGGGTAATGCCCACTTTTTTTTTACCAAAAAGTTGAATTTAATACTGAGTCCGATTACACCAGATTTGGCTCGATTGTCTGATTAATTTATGCAAATAACCTTACAATTTGCTACATTTAGTTAATAGAAACTACCGTAAAAAAATTAATATGCTTTCCGAAAAAATAGTATTGCGGATGCCGTCAAAATTGCAAATGACAGACGACCAATTTTTTGATTTCTGTCAGATCAACCGCGATTTACGCATTGAACGGAATAAATTTGGAGAATTAATAATTATGCCTCCTACTGGTCCAGAAACAGGAAATAGAGAAGGTAATGTATTTGGACAGTTATGGGTTTGGTCAGAACAAGATGGTACTGGTATCGCTTTTAGCCCTAGTACGGGATTTAAACTATCAACGGGTGCAGATCGATCGCCCGATGCTTCCTGGATAAAATTAGAACGATGGAATACTCTTTCGGCTCAACAATAGCAAAAGTTTGCTCCCCTTTGCCCTGACTTTGTAATCGAACTCCGATCGCCTTCGGATAACTTAAAACCACTACAAGAAAAGATGGAAGAATATATGAGAGAGCCAGGAGTACACTTAGGCTGGCCGATCGATCGCCAACAGCGAAAAGTTTATATTTATCGTGCTTAATATGAGTAAAGTTTGGTAAAATAAGGTTATTTATATACAGTTAAAATTACCAATAAATTCAGCAAAAAATTATGAATGCTGAATAATCGATCGGTCGCTATAGTGCGGTGAAAAGGAATTTTGGCGGAATTGACCTTGGAAAAAGTAAATCATGCCACCGCGATCGGCCAAAATTTTAAGAGAATAATTTAAATAAATCTGCAAATGGACATCAAAAACGGCTTTGTAGGCACCATTGGTAACACACCGCTAATTCGCTTAAACAGCTTCAGCGAAGAAACTGGGTGTGAAATCCTTGGTAAAGCGGAATTTCTCAATCCAGGCGGGTCAGTGAAAGACCGCGCCGCTCTCTACATTATCGAAGATGCAGAAGAAAAAGGCTTGCTCAAACCAGGCGGTACGGTAGTTGAGGGAACCGCAGGCAATACGGGAATCGGACTAGCCCACATTTGCAATGCGAAAGGTTACAAATGCCTGATTATTATCCCAAACACTCAATCTCAAGAAAAAATGGATATGTTGAGGACGCTGGGCGCAGAAGTACGCCCCGTTCCAGCCGTACCTTACAAAGACCCTAATAATTACGTCAGACTTTCTGGCAGAATTGCTTCGGAGATGGAAAATGCGATTTGGGCGAATCAATTCGATAATTTAGCTAACCGTCGCGCTCACTACGAAACGACCGGACGAGAGATTTGGGAACAAACTGGCGGCAAAATTGATGCTTTCACCTGCGCTACCGGAACTGGCGGTACTTTGGCTGGGGTGGCGATGTGTCTGAAAGAAAAAAATACTGATGTAAAAACGGTTTTGGCAGACCCGATGGGGAGTGCGCTTTACAGTTATATCAAATCTGGCGATCTGAAAATGGAGGGTAACTCGATTACGGAAGGGATCGGGAATAGCCGGGTTACCGCTAATATGGAGGGCGTACCGATCGACGATGCGATCCAAATTGATGATAAAGAAGCGGTACGAACGATCTATCAATTGTTGATGAAAGATGGCTTGTTTTTGGGCGGTTCTTCCGGTATCAACGTGGGTGCTGCCGTTGCTTTGGCTAAGCAAATGGGGCCGGGACATACGATCGTTACTATTCTCTGCGATAGCGGTAGCCGCTATCAATCCCGTTTGTACGATCGCAATTGGCTAGCATCAAAAGAACTTCTGCCTGATTAATTGAAGAGGCTACTAAGAAAAAAAGGGGAAAGGATGAAAGATCGCTCTTTTCCCTAACTAATTCTTTGTTTTGCGTTGATTTACGCCAATTACTGCTAAAATGATGTTAACGAACAAGCATTGCCATTGAATAACTTACCCGATCGGCCATTGAAGGATGATAAGATAAATACTTTCTGTTGGCGATCGCTTTGGCATTAAACCAATCGAGGAAATTCCTCGTTCCCACAAGCTGAAGAAGCGATGCCAAGAGTTTGAGATCGTAAAGTTCGTTATCGCACCATTTTACCGTAAGTTGAAATTCGATTTTCCGCCTGCAAATTTGCTTTTGTCCGCAGATGACGTTCATATTTGGCGTGCCTCTCTAGACCCAATGCCATCATGCTTGCAAAGCTTAGCCGAAACTCTCTCGCCTGACGAAAAAAATCGAGCAGAACGGTTTCATTTCGAGCGCGATCGAAAACGTTTTACGGCGGCTCGCGGCATACTGAGAAATATCCTGAGTCGCTATCTAAATACCGAACCTCAGCAAGTAGAATTTACTTACAGTTCTCGCGGTAAACCTTCATTGGCGCGAACTTACAACGATCGTAATTTGCAGTTTAACGTATCTCATTCCCAAGATTTAGCTGTTTATGGGATTACTCTCGATCGCGCGATCGGCATCGACATCGAGTATATTCGTTCTACACCCGATGCCGAACAAATCGTCAATCGATTCTTCAGTGAAAATGAGAAATCGGCATTTAGCAAACTTCCTCCTCACCAAAAGGAAATCGCTTTTTTTCACGCTTGGACTCAGAAAGAAGCTTTCCTAAAAGCAACAGGCGACGGACTAGCCGGACATCTCGACCAAATTGAAGTCTCCCCGATACCCGATGAACCTGCCAGACTACTGAGTATACCAGGCGATCGACAACCATCAAGAAGCTGGTTATTACATGATTTTAAGCCTTCACCTGACTTTGTGGCGGCGGTTGCTATAAAGGGAATAGATTTTGCGATCGCTTATTGGGAATGGAAATTTTAAATAAAAGTTAAAGGAAAAGTTGGTGTTTTAGCTTTAGGTTTTTTGCTAACCCGCTTTTTAAATTGCTGCGAACTATAAAAATAATGAATGATATTATTAAATACGTGCGAATCTGCCAAAGTAAAGCCTGTAGCAAGTATGGTGCAGCTAAGGTGTTGGCAGCTTTTCAAGCAAATCCAGTTCCTCACATCAGCGTCACTGCTAGTCAATGTTTGGGACAATGCGGGAATGGTCCGATCGTATTAGTAGAACCAGATCGAATATGGTACGATCGCGTACATCCAGATGAAGTACCAGCAGTTATTGAACGGCATTTACGGAATGGTCAACCAGTAAAAGCCATGCTTTACCGCAAATTTCACCACACCTAAAATTAGAAACTATTTTGAAAAGCTGTTACATATCATGAATATCAAACAAACAATTAAATGGTTAATCAATTCTTCAGTAAGTAATTTAGGCTTAGAAATTAGGCGTAAAACAGTAACGGATTCCGTAAATAGACAAACCTTACTGGGGTCACTGCAAAATATTAAAAAGTTAGGCTTTGAACCAAAAACAGTAATTGATGTCGGTGCAGCAGCAGGCACGTTTCAACTGTACGAAACTTTTCCTAATGCCAAACATATTTTAATCGAACCATTAGAAGAAAATAAGCCATATTTAGAAAAAATTGTCAGTCAATATAAAGATTGTGAATATCTTATAGCAGTAGCCACCAAAACCCCAGGAACTGCCGTTCTCAACGTACATCCGGATTTAGAAGGTTCTTCCCTATATTTAGAATGTGAAGATTCTAACGTAAATGGCAGCCCTAGAACAGTTCCGGCGATCGCTTTAGATGATATTTGTCTCGACAGAAATTACCAAAGCCCTTATTTAATTAAAATTGACGTTCAAGGGGCAGAACTTGATGTACTTGCTGGCGCTACTGAAATTCTTAAACAAACAGAGTATGTAATTTTAGAAGTTGTTTTATTTGAGTTTTTCAAAAATGGCCCGCAATTTTATGACACGATCGACTTTATGAAACAACGGGGTTTTGTAGTATATGACATTCTAGATTATTGGTATAGACCCTTAGATAACGCAATGTCCCAAGTAGACATTGCTTTTGTCAAAGAGTCGGGTCAGTTCAGAAAGTATCATTTCTATGCAACAAAAGAGCAACGAGAAGTACAAAATGCTTTATTGTTAAGTGGTAGAAGTACTTCTCAAAACTAATGAATAATATATTTAACTGACAGGATATTCGTGACTGACAAAAGGTATTTCAACTACTTCGCCTTCTGTTTCTCCCACCTGAACTTTTAATCCTTTTCCGCCAGCTTTAGTGCGGACATAACCCAATCCAAAACAACCTTGTTCTGTTTCGGTATAGCTGGTAAGAATACCAACTTTTTCGTCTTCTAAATTAATCGGACTGCCCAGTTCAACCATTCCTTGTAAGCGAATCCCCCAAAGTTGTTGTTTGACACCTTTGTAAGTATTTAATCTGGCAATGGTTTCTTGACCTATATAGCAGCCTTTGTTAAAAGAAATGGTATCCCAAAGACCGACTTCTAAAGGATTGTAATCTTCTGTTAATTCTCGATCGGGAACGGGGCGACCTTCTAAAATTCTTAATTTTTCCCAAGCGTTTTCACCGCAAGGCATCGTCCCTGCTTCTAATAATTTACTCCAGATTTGCACTGCACCATCGACAGGTACGATAAAAGTATATCCAGGAGTTGCTAAACCGCTACCTACGGCAACCCGAACTTCGATATTTTCAATTGAAAATAACTGGTGACTATTGAGAGGTTTGCCAATTATTTCTTCAATCCCTAACTTTTCTAAAATAGCATCGCTTTTCGGCCCGATCGTACTAAAGGTAGCGGTATCATCGGTAATATCTGTCAACTTCACCCGATCGGCAAAAAAGATATATCGATCTAACCATTTAAGTAATTTTTCTCGGCGATTAGGTGAGACCAATAACATTACCCCATCTTCCATCACGTAGCCAGTAGCTAAGTCAATTGTTCGCGCAGTAGAAGTAACGAAAACCGTATCGCACCCTTCCCCTGTTTTCAATTTCTGGAAATCGTTGGTACTTTGATTGTGTAAAAATCGCAGGCGATCGCTATCAGTTACTAAAATTCTACCCCAGTGAGACCGATCGTACAAAGCTACCCCTTCTTTTGCTGCCGATATAGCTGCCCCATCATTACCAAAACTAATCGCGATCGAATCTTCAAACATTGCCCCCGATGCTAACTGACGAGCTTGCAATTCCTGAATCATTTTTGCTTACCTCTGGTCTAAAAAATTACTTTACTTCCGGTAAATTCGCAAACACGCTTTTAATTATCTGTTGAGTTTTTCCTTCTAAACTTTCCCAGTCTACATCTCCGCTTTCATCGATTAAATTAGTATCGATCTCTACTTCCTGGTTTTCTAATTCGCTATGAGTAGGTTGATAATCAACAAAACAAATTTGATAGCATAATTCCCACAAATTTACACTTATTTGCTGTTCTCCATACTGCAAACAAAGTAAATAGCCTGGATAGGGGTCTTGCACTTCCTGATAAGTACCCTTCCATACAGATTGCTCTAACTGTTTGCGAATATTATCGATTATGCGAAGAAACGCAGGTTGCATCAGTAGTTCAGCCTGATGCCATGCAACCATGTTGGTGATTTTAGGTTTCATGGGCGTTAAGTAGAGGAAGCAATCATTAATTATTGATAATCCCACCAATATAAACGCTTATAAACGTTGGAATTACCAATTTAACAATTTACTTCACAGATTATTTCGCTCTCTACCTGCGAGGTCGATCGGGAATCCGCTCTAGAGAAGCTTTATAAAAATATACTCGGCTACAGTAGTCTAATTTGCTAGCACAGGTAGTTTCGATCGAGACATTGCTAATATTGCTGACGTTAAATAAGAAAGACGCTGCTTGAGATGGCCCAATTCTGCGGGTAGCCACCTGTTGTCCGTCTAAATAAATATTCACGATATTAGGAGGACTTGCCGTATCCCTATCCTCCATACCAAATTCCAACTGAAGCGTTTGAAATCGAGGTTCGGAATTTTCCGATCTAATCCTACAGGTTACCGTAGCCGAACCATTACTAGGGCTGAGGTTCATGACGCTTTTATGTACCGCTCTGCCGATCGCTACATCTATGCTATCCGCACGCCAGCGACCGGGGCCACTACCTACACATTGAGTTTCCTCTAAAGAAACCGTTCTATTTCTACCCTCTACGATTTGGCTGCTGAGAGCAGCTAAAGTCAAGGACAACATCGTAATTCCGACAAATTGGCCGAGCCGCCCGATTTTTCGCTTAAGCATCCTCAATTTTCCAGGTTACTAAATAAAAATCATTACTAATGATAACCAATAACCTGCACCAACCAAGGATTCTACATTGTTAAGAGAAAATTTTGCCATTTTTAACGATAATTTTGCAAATTTTCCGCTCGATCGACCAAAGGATATTCTTCGCCGATTAAAACGCGATCGCGTCCTTCCTCCTTCGCTCTATAAAGCGCTCTATCCGCTACAGCAATCAATTGTTCGGGGACAAATCCAGGGGAAGGAACAATACTAGCAACTCCCAAACTCAGGGTAAGATAGCGATCGATCGGCGATCTGGCATGAGCAATTTTCAATACTTTTACAGCCTCTCGAATTTGTTCGGCAATAAAAAAAGCATCTTCCGTCTTTGCATTCGGTAAAATAACCGATAACTCTTCTCCTCCATAACGCGCCACTAAAGCTGCCGGACAATTGACCGCCTTTTGGATCGCTTCCGCTACTTGCTGCAAACAGAAATCCCCTGCTAAATGACCGTAAGTGTCATTGTAAAGTTTAAAAAAATCGATATCGCATAAAATCAAAGACAAAGGTAATTTTTTTTGTACCAAGCATTCCCATTGCTCGTTCAAGTAAGTATTAAACCGACGACGATTCGCTAACTGAGTCAAACTATCTAAACTAGCCAGACGGTTCAGTTTTTCATTAGCTTCTTTCAACTCTTCATAAAGTTGTGCTTGTTGAATAGCAATTCCTACCTGAGTTACTAGTTGTTTTAATAAATCAATCTCTACCTGCTGCCAATAACGCGGTTTCGAGCAGTGATGAGCAATCAGCAATCCCCACAATTTTTCACCTTGTCTAATTGGCACTATTAAGTTAGATCTCACTTCAAATTCAGCGAGTAAATCTATATGACATTGAGGTAAATCATGTTGGTAAATATCTGATATGGCTCTTGTATTACCAGTTTTATAAAATTCTAGGCTTTTTTCTTTCAAGCAAGGCTCTAGAATTGTTTGTTTGGCGATTGATTTCCATCCCACACCCACTGATTCTACAGCTACCACCCCTATATTGTCAGATTGAAATTGATAAATAATTACTCTATCCGTTTGCAAAAATTGCCGGACTTCCTTTACGGTAGTATTGAGAATTTCCTCTAAATTCAAAGATTGCCGAATCCGCTCTTGCATGGTTGTCACCAATCGCTCTCGTGCCATTTGCTGCTGGAGTCGCCAATTTTGTTCCCTCAGTTGTTTTTGTAAATTTTGAACCGTTAGGTGGGTAGTTACCCTCGCTAGTAATTCTTCTTGTTGAATGGGTTTTGTAATATAGTCTACTGCCCCTAACTGAAAACCTTTCACTTGATCTTTTGGTTCGGAAAGCGCTGTCATAAAAATCACGGGAATATTTTTAGTTGCTTCATTTTTTTTAAGGCGCGAACATATTTCAAAGCCATTGATTTTTGGCATAACTACATCTAAAATTATTAAATCTGGTTGAGCGTACTCCGCCTGATAAATTGCCGATTCACCATTAGTTGATACTAACACTTTAAATCCACACATACTTAAGAAATGAAACATAAATTCTAATATGAATTGGCTATCATCAATAATTAAAATAGTTCCTTTATGAGTTTCTTTCGGATTAATTTTCATTGCCAAGGTGTGATTGTACATTTGAACTTGCCCGAACATAAAGCAAAAAGTAAAATAAAATTCACATGAGAAAATTATTTCTTATTTTGCAAACCAACCTGGTGATTGAATTCCCGGAGCTTTTGTGAAAATTAACCCTTAATCTAGTGCTAGACGCCTCCAATCCCTTGTGAGGCTGTAGCGGTTCTAGTTGTGACTTGCGTCACGAGTAGATTTCTGTAACCTTTAAGCTGGCGTGAAGCTAGTACCCAGCATCACTCACTACTTGCAGAAAAGAAGGCATAAGCTTGCATCGCATCTAATTTGTATATTTCCGAGTGTCGAGGAAAACTGTCAATC